>DASYES010000266.1:0-3798 GCA_036498885.1 Pseudonocardia sp. | reverse complement strand
CCCGTCGGCGATTCGGTAGACCCCGGCGTTCTTCTCCAGCAACGGGTCGTGCACCGCGAGCAAGACCGGATCGGCGGTCCCGTAGGAGCGGGCGGCCAGCGCGGCGGGCACGTCCACGAGCCGCAGCCATGTCTCGTCGTGCTGCCCGGTGACCACGCAGGACCGGGGGTCGCCCAGCAGGAGCTCCACGGGCTCGTCCAGCGGCCGCAGCTCGGCGTGAACCGAGGTGATCAGATCGACGCCGAGCAGGAACCGCCAGAGCCCCGCCGTCGCCTGCACGTCCGCGGCCTGCAGGTCGGCGACCTCCAGCGTCTGCTCCGAGAAGCCGGCGGCCGAGGTCCGGAACGCGATCGCGAACCCGTCGTCGCCGCCCGCTCCCGTGTGCACGACGCCCAGGACGGGTTCGCGCTCGTCGATCCTGTGGCCGAACGTGCTCTGCCACCACCAGTCGGGCCTCGTGATGCTCCCGACCCGGTTCAGCGCGATGGTCTCGTGCACGTTCCGCATCGTCGGGAGGATCTCGTCCCGGTCGAGCAGGCGCACCGACCCGCCCAGCGGCGCGCCGGACCGCCACCCCGCGCGCTCGGCATGCACCTGCAGATCCCGCCCGCGGGTGGCCACCCCGTAGCCGAACCGGCCGTAGATCCGCGCCTCGCTGGCCCGCAGCGTCGCCACCGGCTCACCGCGCGCCGCGACATCGTCGAGCTGGGCCCGCATCATGGCCGTCAGCAGGCCGCGGCGGGTGTGGTCGGCCCGCACGCCGACGCGTGTGACAGCGGCCATCGGGAGCACAGCGCCACCGGGCACCACGAGCTCGCTCGGGGCGGACATCGCCGTGGCCACCAGCGCGCTCCCGTGGTGGATCCCGAGGGTGCGACCGGGGCTGTAGGTCGTGGCGATGTGGGACCACCGCTGGTCATCGGCAGGACCGCGGTGGATCGTGGCGGAGAAGAGCGAATGGGCGGATCGAAGCTGGTCGGCCTGGAGGACACGGACGTCGGAGTTCACGCAGCGTGATGCTGCCCGAAGCGTTCTCCCGAGCAAACCCGGTTCCGGGGCCGGCGTGGATCAGGCGGGGCGGCCCACCTCGTACGCGCCGTCCGAGCTCGTGATCGTGATCGGGACCTTCACGGGGGCGCCGTCCACGGTGGCCTGGCACTCGAAGCTCGTGCCCTCCGCGACGCGGATCCCCTCGTCACACTGCACGGCGGACACGTCGAGGTTGTAGTTCTGCGCGAGGACCCGCTGCACGCCGTCCTGCAGGGATGCCTGGTCGAACACCTTGCTGACGAAGAACCCCGGCCACACGAACCCGAGCACCGCGATGACCACGATGACCACGACGCCGCCGATGATCGGGAGGAGCAGGCGCTTCACACCGCTCTTCCCGGCCGGAGCCGGCGCAGGCGGGCGGCCCTGCCCCCACTGCTGCTGACCCGCCCACTGCTGGGTGGGTTGTTGCTGCCCCCAGCCGGGCGATCCGAACTGCTGGGGGCCACCGGGCTGCGGCGCGCCGTAGGGCTGCTGTGGGCCCTGCTGCGGCCGGCCGTAGGGCGGCTGGCCGAACTGCTGGGGCTGACCGTAGGGCGGCTGACCCGGGTGGGGCTGGCCGTAGGACGGCAAACCCGGTTGCGGCTGCCCTGGCTGGGGCGGCTGGCCGTACGGCGCCATGCCCGGCATGGTCTCCGTGTGCTGCGCCGGCATGCCCGGGACGGTCTCGGTGTACTGCTTGTGCGGGCCGGCGAACTGCCCCGGCTGGGGCGGTGGCTCGTTGCCCGGGCCCTGCGTCGGGACGGCGCGGGTCTCGGGGCCGGTCGGAACCGCTCGGGTCTCCTCCGGATCCCCGCCCGTCCGGTCGTCGTGTGGCTGCTGGCCCCAGCCGCCGGGCGGCTGCTGACCCCACGCCGGTTGATCCGCCGGATTCCCCGGAGGACTGCCATGCGGCGGGTTGGGACCCTGGGGCGCGCTCATCGGGGACCTTTCTGCCAGGTGCGGTCGGGCGATCCAAGCACAACCCGATCACGGACCCGGGAACACCCTGCTCAAACGGCGCCAACGGCGACCACTCCGCGCCGCACAGCCGCCACGGCCTGCGCCGCCGCGCGGCCCACGCCATCGCTTCGGCCCATGACGCCGGCGACCTGATCGAGCAGATCGAGCACCTGACGGCACCAGCGCACGAAGTCGCCTGCCGAGAGCTCCGCACCGTTCTGCCCGGCGGCTGTCAGCACGACCGAGAGCGACTCGCCCCGTGCCCAGCGGTACATGGGCCAGGCGAAACCGAGGTCGGGCTCGCGGGTGCGGTCCACCCGGTGGCGGCGCTCGTCGCCCTCCAGCTCGGCCCATGTCCGCACCGTGTGGCCCAGCGCCTCCGCCACGGGACCCGACGGCACCTGCGGCATCGGGCCGTTGTCCCGCCGCGACTCGTAGACCAGCGACGACACCACGGCAGCCAGCTCCGCGGGTCCCAGGCCGTCCCACACGCCGTGGCGCAGGCACTCCGCGGTCAGCAGATCCGACTCGCCCCAGAGCCGCGCGAGCCGCTCGCCGTGCTCGGTGACCTCGTCGCCCTCGAGGTAACCCCGTTCCGCGAGGATCGCCCGGATCCGGTCCAGCGCCCGCGCCAGGGAATGGGTGGTCGCCCGCACCTTCTGCCGCAGCTGTTCGGTCTCGCGCTCCAGACGGGCGTACCGGTCCGCCCAGCGGGCGTGGGCCTCGCGGTCGTCGCAGCCGTGGCACGGGTGGGCACGCAGGGTCCGGCGCAGCGTCGCGAGCTCGGGATCATCGGCGCCTCCACCGCGCGAGCGCCGCCTGGGCACGGCCGGAGCGACGATCCCCGTGTTGCGCAGCGACGATGCGAGATCGCGACGCACGCTCGGTGTCCGGTGGTCGACACGCTTGGGCAGTCGCATCCGCCCGAGCGGCTCGACCGGGGTGGGGAAGTCGGCTGATGAGAGCCGGCCCGCCCACCGGTCCTCGCTGAGCACCAGCGGGCGTGGGTCCGAGCCTGGGGAGAGACCGGGATCGAGCATCACGGCGAGACCGGCGCGCCGGCCACCGGGTACCGCGATGACGTCCCCGGGCCGCAGGGCCCGCAGTGACTCGGCCGCGGCCTCGCGGCTGTCGGCCACGCCGTGGCGCGACAACGCCTTCTCCCGCTCCCCGACCCGCCGACGCAGCGCGGCGTACTCGGCGAAGTCCCCGAGGTGGCAGTGCATCGACTCGGCGTAGCCCGCCAGCGCCTCGTTGTTGCGTTCGATGCGCCGGGCCAGCCCCACCACCGACCGGTCCGCCTGGAACTGCCCGAACGACTTCTCGAGCAGCTCGCGGGCCGCCTCCGTGCCGAGCCGTTTCACCAGGTTGACGGCCATGTTGTAGCCGGGCCGGAACGAACTGCGCAGCGGATACGTGCGGGTCGACGCGAGCCCGGCGACCTGGACGGGGTCGACCCCGGGCTGCCAGATCACGACCGCGTGCCCCTCCACGTCGATACCGCGGCGGCCGGCGCGGCCCGTGAGCTGCGTGTACTCGCCGGGAGTCAGGTCGGCGTGCGACTCGCCGTTGAACTTGACCAGGCGCTCCAGCACGACGGTGCGGGCAGGCATGTTGATCCCGAGGGCCAGGGTCTCGGTCGCGAACACCGCGCGGACCAGGCCGCGGACGAACAGCTCCTCCACGGTCTCCTTGAACGCGGGCAGCATCCCGGCGTGGTGGGCCGCGATCCCCCGCTCCAGCGCCTCGAGCCACTCCCAGTATCCGAGGACCGCCAGGTCGGCCTGCGGGAGGTCGGCGGTGCGA
>DASYES010000265.1:0-7651 GCA_036498885.1 Pseudonocardia sp. | reverse complement strand
CGATGGCCGCGACGATCACCTGCAGGATGAGTTCGATCCAGTCGATTCCACTGGTGGCGGCCACACCGAACAGCCTGGCGATGGCCGTGCCGATGAACGCGGCCACGATCCCGACCAGAATGGTCAGCCAGATCGGGATGTTCTGCTTTCCGGGGGCCACGAGCCGGCCGACGAACCCGATGATGGCGCCGATGACGATCGCTGTGATGATCCCGGTGATGGTCACTGCAAACTCCCGAGGTCTCGGCAGGACCGACCCCGCGCGGCCCTGTGCTGCATTGGGTAGCACGGGGTGAGCGAACCTGCACGTCAGGAGACCGGATGACACCCGAAGTGTTATCGGGTCGCCGCCCACTCTTCGCCGAACCCTCAGGGTTCGAGTACGTATCCCTCACCGCGGACGGTGCGGATCCGCTCGGCGCCGATCTTGCGCCGTAGGTAGGAGATGTACACCTGTACGAGATTTGCCGAAGCCGTTTCGGACCACACAGCGCCGGCGAGGCGATCGGGTGACACGACTTCACCCCGGGTAGCGAGCAGCGCCATCAGCATTGCGAATTCCGTGGGCGACAACGACACCGCCTGGCCGTCGACGGTGACCTCGCCGAGCTCCGTGTCGACGGTCAGCTCGCCGTGGCGGATCACCGTGTTCTCGACGGCCGTGCCGAGCCGCAGCCGAAGCCTGATCCGCGCCGCCAGCTCGTCGACGGCGAAGGGCCGCAGCAGGTAGTCGTCGCGGTCACCACGCAGCTGACCGAGCAGGGCCGCCCGGCGCTCGCGCGGGGTGACCGCGATGACCGGCACGTTCGGCGCCTCGGTCTGGACGGCTGCCAGCACGGCCGCCTGGTCCGGCCCGGGCAGCTCGACGTCGAGCACCAGGAGCCCCGGCTCACGGGAACGGACGGCGTCGAGCACGGCGATGCCGTCGCTGACGGGGCTGATCGACACCCCGTCGGACCGCAGGCTGCGCAGCACGGCGGAGGACGCGGCCGTCGGGGGCAGCGCCAACAGGACGAGGTCGTTCGGGGGCACGGACACACGAGTCGGCAATGCTGTCGACACGTACGAGGACGCACCCCCCGGGGGAGCAGCGGGGAGCATCCCCCCAAGCTTGTCGTAGCCGGACGGCGATAACAATCGTCTAACGGAGCGACTGTTGCTCAAGTCGGGTGCAACCTCTTAGAGAGCTGAGAGCCCAGGTACTCCGAACGGAGTACGGAAGCGCTCCCGTACGTCCGTCTGAGGGCGTTCTGGCGCGTCTGACCGACCTGTTGGCGCGCACGCGCAACCGTGGCTCTCAGGATTGCTGATCATCCGGCCCCTTCTTCTTTAAGGTTCCGCCCCATGCGACGGACTACCTTCGCTGCGGAGGATCGCCCGGAGTCCCCAACCGAGCTGATCGCACGGATCACCGCAGAGCACGGCTCCCCCACCGTGACCAGCACCGGCCGGCACCGCCGGCCGGGCGGTAGCGTCGACGCCGTTGTCACGACCGACCCGCTCCCCCAGCGCTCCCTGACTCGCAGGCTGGCTCCCCTCGCCATCGGCGCCACGGTGATGCTCATCGCGACTACCGTCGCAACCACCCTCCGGCCCGCCGACGAAGCCGCACTTGCCGCCCCCGAGTTGAGCAACGCCATCGTGCGGAACGACCCCGCGACGACGGTCGACCTCCCGACTGTTCCGAACCTCCCCATCCCCGACCCGGTCACGGGAGCACCCCCTGCCCCGCAGGACGCTCGCGAGTCCTCGGAGGGCCCCAGCTCGACCACCCAGCACGCACAGAAGAAGCAGGCTCCGCCTCCGGCCCCGCTCGTCAAACCGGCAGGCGACGGCAAGCAGGCCGGCCTTCTCAAGGGCTGGACCAAGGTCGGCGGCGACGAGTTCAACGGGAGCATCAGCTCCAACTGGACCCTCTACGAAGGCGAGGGCCACAGCGGCAACGGCACTCGCAGCGAGAAGGCAGTCACCGTCGAGAACGGCTCGCTGGTCATTCGCGGCGACTCCGACGGCAACACCGGCGGTATGGCGTGGGGCGACAGCCAGCGCTTCGGCAAGTGGGAGATGCGCGCGAAGTTCCCCGCCGGTGACTCCCAGTACCACCCCGTGCTGATTCTCTGGCCGAGCGACGTGGACTGGCCGGAGGGCGGCGAGATCGACTTCGCCGAGACCACCAGCGCAGCCAAGGACGTGTCGTTCTTCCTGCACTACAGCTCGAGCAACCAGCAGAAGTACGCCAAGAAGAACCTCGACATCACCCAGTGGCACAACTACGCCGTGGAGTGGGTCGACGGCCGGGTCACCGGCTACATCGACGGCGAGAAGTGGTTCGAGAGCACCGACGAGAAGACACTGCCGCCCGGCAAGATGCACCCGACGATCCAGCTCGATTACTTCCCCGACGGTGGCTCCCCCAAGGCCAGCGAGATGTACGTCGACTACATGCGGATCTACAAGTAGTCGCTGACGCATCGACGTCCACTTGTCCCGCCCGGCGCTCCCCACCGGGCGGGACGAGTCGTTTCCGGGCTCAGGTTCGGACGGCGGTGAACATTCGAGCGAGCCTCGCGTCCGAGTCACGCAGCGCCGAGCGGTCGAACGTCGAGGTCGACACGAGCAGCTCGTCGGCGCCGGTTCGCGCGAGCAGACCGGCCAAGACCTCCGCGACCGTCGTCTCGTCCCCGTGCACGGTGCGGTCGACGGCCTCCTCGACGACGCTGCGCTGCCGGGCCGAGAGCGGACGGCCGGCGTCGACCGGTTCCAGGGCAGGGAACTGCCCGGTGGTGCGAGCGGCCGCCAGCGCCCACGCCTCGGGCAGGGCGAGCTCCCGCGCCGCCGCCACCGAGTCGGCCACGAGCACATCCCGCGACACCACGACGTACGGCTCGGCTCCGGCGGCACGGACACGGGCCCGGTAGTCGGCCAGGTTCTCGCCGATCCCCTCGTCGTCGAGCGCGGGCCCTCCCAGCACAACGGGCAGGCCGGCGTCTCCGGCGACGGCCAGACCCCGGCCGGTGGCCAGCGCGAACACGGGCACGGGCCGCGCGAGCCGCGGACGCGCCGTGACGGGGGCAGTGCCGTCGAGATAGGCGCGCAGCTCGGCGAGGTCGGAGGCGAACGTGTCGGGGGTGCCCGAATCGCGCCGCAGCGCTCTGCGCACCGGCAGGGTGAAGCCGAGGGACCGCCCTACGCCCAGGTCGATCCGGCCGGGGTACAGGGCCTCCAGCATCGCGAACTGCTCGGCCACCACGAATGGCTGATGGTTGGGCAGCATCACCCCGCCCGAACCGACGCGGATCCGCTCGGTGCGGGCGGCGACAGCCGCGATGAGGACAGGCGGGCTCCCGCTCGCGATCCCCGGGACAGCATGGTGCTCGGCCACCCAGAACCGGTGGTAGCCCAGCTCCTCAGCACGCTGTGCGCGTTCGACGGTGTGGCGGAGCGCCGCTGCATCGGGCTCCCCGACCCGCGTCCGTGAGCGATCCAGGAGCGAGAGGCGGACCTGCGGAAACATCATCTGGCGCAACACGCGCCGTGCGACACGCATTCCGGACCGCCCCTCTGCGGGGCGGCCGGCGCGAGGTCAGCTGATGCGGCGCTTGGTGTGGCTCCGGCCGCCACGGCCCACCGGGGCGTACCCGGGCCGGGGCCCGACGTGGGACGGGTCGGTTTGCTTGGCCTTCGCCCTGCGGGCGGCGCGGTTGAGCGGCCCCGACTCGGCGGCGGGCTCGGCTTCGGCGGCCTCTGGAGCGGGCTCGTCGACGGGCTCCGGCTGCTCGGGACCGGACGACTGCGGCTGGGACATTGGGGAACCTCCGAGGCTCGTGGGGGGTGGGATGAGGGACCGCAGCTCAGAGGATCATTAGGCGAGAGTATCCCGGAGACCCGTGCGGCATCTCCCCGGTTTCACGCCGACGCCGTCCGACGGAGGCTGTCGCTAGCCCGTCAGGCCGCGGCGGGCGAGCAGCGGCGCGATCTCGGGATCGCGGCCACGGAAAGCCCGGTAGGCCTCCATCGGGTCGACGGAGCCGCCACGGGAGAGCAGCGCCCTGCGGAAGGTATCGCCGTTCTCCCGGAGCAGCCCGCCGTTCTCGGCGAACCACTCGACCGTGTCGGCGTCGAGCACCTCGCTCCAGATGTAGGAGTAGTAGCCCGCGCTGTATGCGCCGCCGAAGATGTGGTTGAAGTACGTGCTCCGGTAACGAGGCGGAGCGGTCGGCACGGCCACCCCGGCCGCCGCGAGCGCGTCGGCCTCGAACCGCTCCACGTCGGTCACCTGCGTGTCCGGCCCGAGACGGTGCCACGCCTGGTCGAGTAGCGCAGCAGCCAGGTACTCCGTGGTCGCGAAGCCCTCGCCGAAGAGCTGTGCCTCGTCCAACCGCTCCACCATCTCTGCCGGGAGCGGCTCGCCCGTCTCGTGGTGGCGGGCGTAGTGGGCGAGAATCTCCGGGTCGCGCAGCCACATCTCGTTGACCTGCGACGGGTACTCGACGAAGTCACGGGGCACCGCGGTGCCGGCGAACATCGGGTACTGCACGTCGGAGAACAGCCCGTGCAGCGCGTGCCCGAACTCGTGGAACAGGGTGTGCACGTTGTCGATCGTGAGCAGCGTCGGTTCCCCGTCGGCGGGGCGCGCCAGGTTGAGCGTGTTGAGCACCACCGGCAACGTGTCGAGCAGCCGCGACTGCGTGACGAACGAGTTCATCCATGCTCCGCCGCGCTTCGACTCACGCGCGTAGAGGTCGGCGACGAAGAGCCCGAGCTGCCCGTTCTCGTCGAAGACGTCGAAAATGCGGACCTCGGGGTGGTAGCGGGGAAGGTCGTGGCGCTCGGTGAACCGCAGCCCGTAGAGGCGGCTCGCGGCGTAGAAGACACCGTCGTGCAGCACGCGCTCCAGCTCGAGGTAGGGCCGCAGCGCGCCGGCGTCGAGGTCGAAGCGTTCGCGCCGCACACGCTCGGCGTAGAACGCCCGATCCCACGCCTCGACAGGGTGTCCGGCCGCGGCCGACAGCTCATCCGCCTCGGCCTGGGCATTGGCCGCCGCCACCGGAGCGAGCTTCCCGAGCATCGCGTCGATCGCGTCGACCGTGCCCGCCGTGCCGATCTCGACCACCCAGGACGCATGGTGCGGGTGCCCGAGCAGCTGGGCACGCTCGGCGCGCAGCTCGGCCATGCGGAGCACGATCTCGCGAGTGTCGTGCTCCCCGCCGAGCCCGCGTGTGACCGACGCGCGGTGCACTCGCTCGCGCAGCCCACGGTCGCTGATCGAAGCGAGCACCGGTTGTCCGGTCGGCAGCACGAGCGTGATCAGGTGGGCACCGTCGTGGCCACGTGCGGTGGCCGCTCGCGCGGCGGCCGAGCGGGCGTCCGCGGGGAGCCCGGCGAGCTCCGCGGGATCCTCGACGAGAACCGCGCCGCCGTTCGCGCCGGCCAGTAGCTTCGCACCGAACTCGGTGGAGAGAGCCGACAGCTGCGCGTTGAGCGCCCGCAGCCGCTCCTGCTCGGCGGCCCCCAGCCGTGCGCCTGCCCGGACGGCATCGCGATGGCGGCGCTCCAGCAACCGGAGCGACTCGGCGTCGAGACCGAGATCGTTGCGCGCCGCGAAAAGGGCTTCGATGCGGGTGAACAGTGCGGGGTCGAGCATGATCGCGTCCGAGTGCGCGGCGAGCTGCGGGGCGACCTCGGCCTCGATCGAACGGATCCCCGGCGTGCTGCACGAGCCGACGAGCGTGAAGAACACCGCCGAGACCCGCCGCAGCACCGCGCCGGAACGCTCCAGCGCGGCGATCGTGTTGTCGAAGGTGGCCGGACCGGGATCGGCGGTGATCTCGTCCACCTCGGCGCGCTGCTGCTCCATTCCCGCCGTGAACGCGGGCAGGAAATGCTCCTCCCGGATGGCGTCGAAGTCGGGGAACTGGAAGGGCAGCGGGCTCGGGGCGAGGAACGGGTTGGTGCTCACGCGCGCGAGCATAGGTGCGTGACGCAGGTACGGGTCGGTGTCGGCGCGGTGGTGGTGGAGGACGGGCGGGTGCTCGTGATGCGGCGGGCGGGAGCGCACGGTGCGGGCCTGTGGGGGCTGCCAGGCGGCCACCAGGAGTTCGGCGAGTCCCCGGAGCGGACGGCGGTGCGCGAGGTGGCCGAGGAGACCGGCCTCGTCGTCGGTGTCACCGCCCGGCTCGGCTTCACCGACGACCCGATGCCCGACATCGGCCGCCACTACGTCACCTTGTTCCTCGCGTGCTCCCGGATCACGGGCGAGCCCCGGCTCATGGAACCGGAGAAGGCCACCGCACTGGAGTGGCTCTCGATCGACGAGCTGCGGGCGCACCGGAATGAGCTGTTCATGCCGCTTCGGCACTGCCTCGACGACGGTTTGCTGGACCTCGAGCGGGTGTGAGGGCGCACACTCGGATGCATGGATGTGGACGCCCTCCTCGACCGGATCGGGGCCAAGCCCCCGGCCGCGCCCACGGGCGCGGCGCTCGCCGCTCTGCACCGCGCGTACACCTGGGCGATGCCGTCCGAGGACTACGACATCCACCTCGGCGTGCCGATCTCGCTACACCTTGACGACATCGCCGACAAGATGATCCGCCGCCGGCGTGGGGGCTACTGCTACGAGCTCAACGGGTTGTTCGCCGGGTTCCTGCGCGAGCTGGGCTTCGACGTCACGTTGTTCTCGGCGTTCACCCTCGACGAGGACGGCACCCGCGGCCCCGACTTCGACCACCTGCGGCTGCTCGTCGACACGTTCGACGGACTGTTCCTCGCCGACTGCGGAAACAGGAGCTGGATCGACCCCGTACCGCTGCGTCCCGGCGTCCACGGTCACGTCCGGTTGCAGCGCGACGGTGATCTGTGGTGGACGTCCGAGCGCCGCGGCGACGGCCGCTGGGAGCCGAACTGGGCCTGGTACCCGAAGCCGCGGGAGCTGCCGGAGTTCGCGGAGCGCTCCCGCTACCACGAGCACGACCCGGATTCGTACTTCGTGGCCCGTCGCTTCGCCGTGCTGCCCACTCGCGACGGCCGGATCTCGCTGCTCAACGGGGTGTTCTCCGAGATCGACCACGGCGTCCGCATCGACCGGAGGGTGGACGCCGAGCAGGAGCGGTCCCTGCTCGCCGAGCGCTTCGAGATCGTGCTCGACCGGCCATGGCGGCCGCTCGCGGTCGAGAAGAGCTCGGCGGGGTCCTGAGCCCGGCCCGTCAGCCGCGCCGGAGGAGCTCTGCCGCCTTCTCCCCGATGGCGACGGCGGTGGCGGCCGTTCCGCGGCGGGGCACCACCGGCAGTACCGAGGTGTCCGCCACCCGCAGATCCGCGACGCCGTGCACGCGTAGCTCGGCGTCCACGACGGGGCCGATCGCGGCGCTTCCGCTGAGGTGCTGGGTGGTGCTGAGGTGAGCGGCGATCCAGCTGTCCAGGGCGCGGTCGGAGCCGAGGACGTCGCCGGTCGGGCCCGTGCGTGTGCCGAGCCCGGCCCGGAGCATGTCGGCCCCCACGCGGATCGCGTGCCGCAGGCGGCGCCGGTCGTGCTCGGTGCGCAGATATGCGTAGGAGACCTGGGGGCGGGCCCGTGGGTCGGGCGAGGTGAGGGTGATCGTCCCGCGGCTGTCGGGGCGCTGAAGCGCGCACATCAGGTGTAGGTCGCTCC
>DASYES010000264.1:0-2679 GCA_036498885.1 Pseudonocardia sp. | reverse complement strand
ATCCAGGTCATGGAGACGCCCGGCCACCCCTCGGTGTACGCCGACTGGCTGCATGCCGACGGCGCCCCGGCGGTACTCCTCTACGGCCACTTCGACGTCCAGCCGGTCCCCGACCCGGCGGTCTGGTCGAGCGACCCGTTCCAGCCCGACTTCCGCGACGGCCGCGTGTATGCGCGGGGGTCGTCGGACATGAAGTGCCAGCTGCTCGCGTCGCTGCTCGCCATCGAGGACCTGCTCGCCGAGGACGGCCGGCTGCCCGTGAACGTCCGCGTCCTGTTCGAGGGCGAGGAGGAGACGCTCTCTCCGAACCTGCGCGGGTTGGTCTCCGGGATGCGCGACCGGCTCCAGGCCGACTTCGCCGTCACCGCCGACGGTCAGCAGCCCGTCGCGGGCCGGCCCCGGATCGGTGTCGGGTCGCGCGGGTTCTGCGACCTCGAAGTGCACGTGCAGACGGCCGACGGCGACCTCCATTCCGGCACGTACGGAGGCACCGTGCGAAACGCCGCCCGCACCCTGGGCGAGCTGATCGCCGGCCTCTACTCGGCCGACGGCCGGGTGGCCGTCGACGGGTTCTACGACGATGTCGACGTGCCCTCACACGAAGAGCGGGTGCTCCTCGCAGGCGAGCTGGAGGCTGCGGCCGCTCAGGGCGCAGTCCTCGGGAGCACCGGCGAGCCCGGCTGGTCGGCGTGGGAGCGGGCCACGCTGCGGCCCTCGCTCGAGGTCAACGGCCTCATCGGCGGCTACACCGGCCCCGGGCCGATGACCGTCGTTCCGGCGCGGGCGCTCGCGAAGCTCTCGTGCCGGCTCGTCCCCGATCAGGATCCGGACGCGGTGCGCAGGCTGGTCGGCGATCACCTCGTCCGGCACGCGCCCCCGGACGTGCGGGTCACGGTGGTCCGGGGGGGCGCGTCCGTTCCGGCCTACCGCTGCCGGCGCGACCACCCGGTCGTGACGGCCGCCGCGTCCGTTCTTCGCGAGATGTCCTCCGGTGAGCCCGAGCTGGCGATCTCGGGAGGCTCGCTGCCGGTGCAGGCCTACCTGAAGGCCGAGCTGGGCGTCTCGACCATAACGTTCGGCTTCAGCACGGACGACGAGGGCGCCCACGGCATCGACGAGTTCCACCGGCTCGAGAGCTTCACCGATGCCCGGGCCGCGTACCGCCGGCTCTACGCCGAGCTCGGCAGAGCGCCGGTCGAGGAGGCTTGATGACGCCCGCAGCGCAGCCCGACCTGGTCATGCGTGACGCCGACCTGCTCGTGACCATGTGCGGCGACGAGATCCCGGGCGGATGGGTCTCGGTGCAAGACGGGGTCGTCGACGCGGTCGGGGCGGCCGGGGAAGAGCCCGCAGCCGCTGCCGAGCTGAGCGCTCGCGGGTGCCTCGTGACCCCGGGCCTGATCAACACCCACCACCACATCTTCCAGAACCTCATGCGGTCGTACGCCCCCGTCGTCAACAGCGACTGGCTGGTGTGGCGGGAGGGACTCGGCCCGACCTGGGCGCGGGTCGACGAGGAAGCCTCCTACGTGTCGGCCTGGATCGGGCTGGCCGAGCTCGCGCTCGGGGGGTGCACCACCACCTCGGATCACATCTTCCTGCACCCCCACCCGCGCCTGGTCGACGGCGCGATCGCCGCAGCGCGGGAGGTGGGCGTGCGCCTGCACGCAGCGCGCGGAGCGATGGACCTGCTGCACGCGACCGGCGGCTACCAGGAGCCCGCCCTGTTCGAGACGCCGGACGAGATCCTGGCCGACTTCGAACGTCTCGCCGGGGAGTACCACGACCCGTCGCCGACGGCGAAGATCCAGATCGCGTTCGCGCCGTGCTCGCTCATGGACTCGAGCCCCGAGGTGCTGCGCGGCGCCGCTGAGCTGGCCGAGCGGATGGATGTGCGGCTGCACACCCACCTCGCGATGAGCCCTCCGGAGGCCGACTACTGCCTGACCCATTACGGACAGCGCCCGATCGACTACTTCGAGGAGCTCGGCTGGGCGCACAGCCGCTCCTGGGTGGCCCACTGCAACTCGGTGACCTCCGACGAGATCGGCCGGCTCGCGCGCTGGGGTACCGGGGTCGCCCACTGCCCGAGCTCGAACATGCTGCTGGGCCTGGGAGCCGCGCCCGTGGGAGAGATGCTGCGCGCCGGGGTGCACGTGGGCCTGGGATGTGACGGCTCGGGCGCCACCGACCACGCGTCGCTCTGGCTGGAGGCCCGGGCGGCGCTCCTGCTGGGGCGCCTGATCGAAGGCGCCGCCACTGGACACCGGCGCATGGGCGCCCGCGACGTGCTGGAGATCGCAACGGTCGGCTCGGCCGCGTGCCTGGGGCGCAGCGGCGAACTGGGCGTCCTCGCGCCCGGCGCGTGCGCCGACCTTGTGGCCTGGCCGCTCGAAGGCGTCCGGTTCGCGGGGGCGTGGACGGACCCGGTCGAGGCATGGCTTCGGTGCGGGCCGGTGGATGCCCGGCACACGGTGGTCGGCGGCAGGGCGATCGTCCGAAACGGCGCGCTCGAGCTGCCGAAGCTCGACGAGATGCTGCGCGAGCACGAGCGCATCTCCCGATCCTGGCAGGCCAGCGCATTGGAGACCTCATGAACGCACCGCAACTGTTCGCCGCAACCGTGACGCCGCTGACGGCCGGAGGAGAAGGCCTGGACGAGGCGGCGATCGAGCCACT
>DASYES010000263.1:0-14018 GCA_036498885.1 Pseudonocardia sp. | reverse complement strand
CGCATGCGCAGCCCGAACCCGACGTTCTCGGCGGCCGTCATCGTGGGGAAGAGGCTGTAGGCCTGGAACACCATGCCGGTGTCGCGCTTCGACGCCGGAATGCCGGTGACGTCCTTGCCGCCGATCAGCACCTGGCCGGAGGTCGGGGTGTCGAAGCCGGCCAGCAGCCGCAGCGCGGTGGTCTTCCCGCACCCGGACGGGCCCAGCAGGGCGAGCAGCTCGCCGGGCTTCAACGCCAGGTCGAGCCCGTCGAGGGCGTGGGTGGTGCCGTAGCTGCGCCGCAGGGAGCGGAACTCCACGGCGGTGCCGCGTTCCGTCGCCGGCGGTGCAGTGATGACGTCGGTCATGCGGAGGTCCTCCTCGAACGGGTGCGGCCGCCACCGGCGAACGACACCGCCAGCAGCAGCAACCACGTGAGCAGCAGGCTGGCCAGCGACAACGCCACCGAGACGCCCGCGGCGCTGCGCCCCACCTCGACGACAGCGATGGGGAAGGTGTCGGTGTAGAGCAGGATGCGGGCGATGACGATCTCGCCGAGCACGAGCGCCAGCGTCAGGAACGCGGCGCCGAGCACGGCCGTGCGGATCGCCGGCAGGACCACGCGCACCAGGGCCGACGGCAGCCCGGCGCCCAGGTTGCGAGCCGCCTCCACGAGCGTGCGCAGCGGGATCGCCGCGAGCCCGTTGTCCACCGCCCGGTAGGCGAACGGAAGTGCGAGCACCACGTAGAACGGGGTGAGCGCGGTGGTGGAGGAGGCGAACAGGGTGCGGAACACCGGGCCGCCGAGGTTGGCCTGGACGAACGCGATGCCGGCCGCCATCACGACGGGCGGCACGACGATCGGCAGGATCGTGGCGCTCTCCAGCAACCCGGCCACCGAGGGGAAGCGCAGCCGCACCCACACCGCTGTGGGCACGACGAGCACGAGCACCACCACCGCGGTGAGGACCGCGATCTGCAACGACGTGAACAACGCGGTGAGCAGCACGTCGTCGCCGGCGATCGCCAGGTAGTTGCCCACGCCGTAGCCACCGCCGGGGATACGGAGGCTGAACTCGGCGGCGGACAGCAACGGCACCAGGAAGTAGATCGCCGCGATCGTCAGTACGACGACGCGCCAGCGCCGCCGCCTCATCGCGCGCTCCAGCGGGCTGCCCGGCGCTGCAGCGCCAGGTAACCGACCATCACGAGCGCGATGACGACCACCATGTCGACGCCGAGCGCGAGCCCGACGTTCTGCTGGTTGGCGAGCACGTTGCCGGAGAGCGCCGACGCGATCGCGGTGGGCAGCAGCGGGATCGAGCCGCTGGTGAGCGCGAGTGCGGTGGCGTAGGCCGCGAAGGCATTGCCGAACAGCACGAGTGTGGCGCCGCCCAGCGCGGGCGCGAGCACCGGCAGCGCGACGTGCCGCCAGTACGTCCACGCCGATGCGCCCAGGTTCTCCGCCGCCTCGCGCCACTGCGGCAGCAACCCCTCCAGGGCCGGGGTGATCAGGATGACCATCAGCGGCACCTGGAAGTAGACGTAGGTGAGGCCCAGACCGGTGAGGGAGTCGATCCGGAACCCACCCGCGTACAGGTCGATGCCGATGCCGCGCAGGAAGACGGTGGCGAGCCCCGTCTGGCCGAGTGCGGCGATGAAGGCGAAGGCGAGCGGCACGCCACCGAAGTAGGCGAGCACGCCGGAGGCGGTGGCGACGATCCGGCGCAACGGGCTGTCGGGGCGCCCGGTGAGCACGGCCTGGGCGAGGAACGTGCCGAACACCGCGCCGATCACGGCCGTGACGGCCGAGATGAGCAGGCTCGACAGGAACGCCGCGCGGTACTGCGGCTCGCTCACCGACGCCACCAGGTTGGCCAGTGTGGGCCGGCCGTCCGCGTCGGCGAATGCGCCGTTGATGACGAAGAAGAGGGGGCCGCCGAGGAACACCAGCATGTAGCCCAGGAACGGCAGCAGACCCAGCGCCGCGGTCCAGGACCGGGTGGCGCGCACCCGTTCCGGGGGCGCGCTGGGGGCCTCGAGCAGTGCGGTCATCACTGCTCCTTATGCGGTGGCACCGGACCAGCCCTCGGCGACAACCTTCTGAGCCGCGTCGGTCTGGGCCTGGGTCGGGAACTCCGGCTGGCCGCTCACCGGGGGAAGCGCTGCGGCGAGGCCCTTGTCGACGGTGCCGGCCTGCGTCATCGCGTCGAGGCGCACCGGGCGGGCCTTACCCGCCAGCCAGAGGTTCTGGCCCTCGTCGGAGTAGAGGAACTCCTGCCAGAGGCGAGCCGCGGCCGGGTGCGGGGCGTTCTTGTTGATCGCCTGCGTGTAGTACTGCGCGAACAGGCCGTCGGACGGCACCGCGACCTTCCACTCGAACGACGCCTTCACCTTGTCGGCCTGCGCGACGTTGAGGTAGTCCCAGTCGAGGACGATCGGTGTCTGCCCGCTCTCGATGGTGGCAGGTGTCGGGTCGACCTTGAGGAGATTGCCGTTCTTCGCGAGCTTGCCCCAGTAGTCGACGCCGGGGGAGATGTCGTCGAGCGAACCGCCGCCCGCGAGCGCTCCCGCCCAGACGCCCGCGAACGCGGCGGCTGCCTGCGTGGGATCGCCGTTGAGCGCCACCTTGCCCGCGTACTCAGGCTTGGCGAGGTCGGCGAAGGTGGTGGGGCACGTCGGCACGAGCTTCGCGTTGCAGCCGATGGACATGAAGCCGCCGTAGTCGTTGACCCAGGCACCACCGGAGTCCTTGTTGCCTGCCGGGATCGAGTCCCACGTCTGCACCTGGTACGGCGCGAACAGGGGGGTGTTGCCGGTGGCGAAGGACTGCCCGAGGTCGAGCACGTCGGGGGCCCGGTCCTGCGTGCCGAGCTGCTGGACGGCGTTGATCTCGTCCTGGCTGCTTCCCTCGGGGTTCGCCGAGTTGACCTTGATGCCGTACTTGTCGCCGAAGATCGTGATGATCGCGCCGTAGTTGGCCCAGTCGGGCGGCAGCGCAATGACGTTGAGCTGGCCCTCGGCCTTGGCGGCGGCGACGAGGGCCTCGAACCCTCCGCCTGCCTGGGCCGAGGTGGCAGTGGCCCAGCCGGTGCCGCCGGCGGCAGCCGTGCTGTCCGAGCCACCTGAGCTCACGCATCCGGCCGCGCTCAACGCCAGCGCGGCGCCGATCGCGGCCACCAGTACGCGGCGTGCGGTCATGGGGAGCTCCTTTTTCCTGTTCACCCGATGGGGACGCCGCAGCGTGCGCTGTTGACGTTTCCGGTTTGTGGAGATCATCCGTCCAGGGAATGTATCGGCGGATACCGGCGCATTGCGGAAGCGTCACGGAAAGGTCGCGGTCTTCCGGCCGCGCTGCTACGAAGGCTGGGACGAGGCGCGGCTCAGGCGGCCGACGGGCTCCCCGCTGCTTCCTGCACGAGGTCGGTCACTCGCACGATGCCGATGCAGACACGGTTGCCGTCGAGCAGCACCAGATCGTCGTAGCTGCGGCTGCGGTCGCCGGACAGGCAGAAGTGGAGCGCGCCGCGAGCGTCCTCGGTGGTCGTGATGGTGCGCGGCTGCTCGGCGAGCGCCATTGCCGGCCTGTTCGCGTAGAGCGCGCGCCCGAACGGGCCCGAGATCGCCAGCATGAAGCGGTTGCGGTCGAGAAAGCCGGTGGGGCGTCCGTTGGCGTCGAGCAGGACCACGCTTCCGGCCTGCGGGTGGTCGGCCAGCGCCTGGCGGACCTTCTCGGCGGTGGCCGTCTCGGGCAGCGCCACAGCGGCCTGTGCGAGGTCGGCAAGCGTGTGGCCGGTCCGTTGGGGCTGCTGCTGTCCGACGGTGGCGGGGGCGTCCTGCGACGGCTGCCGCGCCGCGTGGGTCTGCGGCAGCAGCTCCACGGGCAGGAGGATCCCGCTCGTCGACGGGCGCCTGCGAGGCTCGGCGAGCAGCGGGCCCTGCGCCCAGGGGACGCCATGGTCGCGCACCGCGGCGAGTTGCTCGGGGGTGCTGACGCCGGTGGCGGACACTCGCACGCCGACGGCGTGACAGACCTCGACGAGCGCCTGCACGACAGTGCGCGCCCGAGGTGTGTGCGGCAGCCGCGCCACCAGTCCGGGGTCGATCTTGACGAGATCGGGCTCGAGCTCGGCGACGAGGTCGAGCCCGAAGCCCCGGCTCACCGCGTCGAAACCGATGCCGAAGCCGTCGGCCCGCAGCTCCGCCACTCCCTCGGCAAGGGCGTCCGGAGGTGCCGCCGACAGCGCCGGGTTGATCTCCAGCAGGATCGGCGGCGTGAACCCGCTCGGCTCGCGCTTCTGCAGCGAGGAGCGCAGCTGGGTGACGCGGCGCCGGGCCACCACCACCGTGTCCGCCAGTACGTCCACGTGCAGCGGCACCGTGGCGTCGTAGCCGGTGCCGGCCAGCACCGAGGCGATCGCGATGCCGGAGTCGAACTCGGCGAGCTGCCGGGTGCCCCACACCGACTGGCGCGCGACGACCTGGACCTGGTCGCGCGCCTGGGCGCGACGCACCTCCATGCCGACGGGCCTGCCGTTCACGAGATTGAGCAGCGGCTCGAACGTGAACCTGCCGTGATCGCTCATCAGGCCCCCTCCCGCTGCACGTGATGGAACTCAATCATGCGGCGTAGCGCGAAGGGTGAACGTCGGGTGAATCATCACCGAGGGCTACCGGCTTCGAGCCCTTCGGGTGATATTTCCGCCCGGATCGGTCAAGAAGTCTTGCTTCCGCGCGCCATTGTCAGGACGTCCAGTGCGGCGTCGAGCTGGTCGGCCGTGAGCTTGCCGGCGTCCACGTGTCCGCGTTCGAGCACCACCTCGCGGATCGTCTTGCGCTCCTTCAGCGCCTGCTTCGCGATGGAGGCCGCTTCCTCGTAGCCGAGGTACCGGTTGAGTGGGGTGACCACGGAGGGCGAGGACTCGGCGAACTCGCGCGTCCGCTCGACGTCCGCCTCTGCCCCGGCCACGACCTTGTCCGCCAGCAGGCGGGCCACGGCGGCGAGCAGCCGAGCGGACTCCAGCACGTTGCGTGCCATGACCGGCATCATGACGTTCAGCTCGAGATTGCCCTGGCTGCCGGAGAACGCGACAGTGGCGTCGTTGCCGATCACCTGGGCGGCCACCATCATCGTGGCCTCACAGATCACCGGGTTGACCTTGCCGGGCATGATCGAGCTGCCCGGCTGCAGGTCCGGTAGGTGCAGCTCGGCGAGCCCGGTGCGGGGGCCCGAGCCGAGCCAGCGGATGTCGTTGGCGATCTTGAACAAGGAGACCGCCACGGTGCGGAGCGCTCCGGAGGCCTCCACCAGGCCGTCGCGCGCACCCTGGGCCTCGATGTGGTCGGGCGCCTCGGACAGCACCTCCAGTCCGGTGGCCGTCCGGAGCTCCTCGACGACGGCCGCGCCGAACCCGTCCGGCGCGTTGAGGCCGGTGCCCACGGCGGTGCCGCCGATCGGAAGCTGTCCGAGCCGGGTGAGGGTGTCGTGCAGCCGGGAGGCCCCGTACTCGGCCTGCGTCGCCCAGCCGCCCGCCTCCTGGCCCAGCGTGATCGGCACGGCGTCCATCAGGTGGGTGCGCCCGGCCTTGACGACCTCCGCCCACTCTGCGGCGCGCCGGCGCAAAGTGGCCGCGAGGTGCTCCAGCGCCGGGATCACGTCCGCGCCGATCGCCTCGGTGGCAGCGAGATGGATCGTTGTGGGGAACACGTCGTTCGATGACTGCGACGCGTTCACGTGGTCGTTCGGGTGCACGTCGACGCCGGCACGGGCGGCGACGGAGGCGATCACCTCGTTCGCGTTCATGTTGGAGCTGGTGCCCGACCCGGTCTGGAACACGTCGACGGGGAAATGGGCGTCGTGCTTTCCCGCGGCAACCTCGTCGGCGGCCGCGGCGATCGCGTCGGCGAGCTCAGGGGAGAGCACCCCGATCCGGCCGTTGACACGTGCAGCAGCGCCCTTGACCAGCCCCAGCGCGCGGATCTGGGCCCGCTCGAGACCGCGGCCGGAGATCGGGAAGTTCTCCACGGCACGCTGCGTCTGAGCCCGCCACAGGGCGTCGACGGGCACCCGCACCTCGCCCATCGTGTCGTGCTCGATGCGGAACCCGGCCTCGGCGTCGTCGCTCATGCGGCCCAGTCTTCTCGCCGGTCGGGCCGCGCGCATCGAGGAGTGCTCGACGGCACGGCGCGATCTTCTGCGGTGGGGCCGTCCAGGAGGGTGCTGAACAACTAGGGGACGACCTGCACGACGTCGCCTGTCTGCAGCGAGTTGAAGAACGTCTGGGCGGCTGGGCGTGAGAGGTGGACGCACCCGTGCGAGAGCTGCCGGAGGCTGCCCTGGTGGAAGGCGACGCCGCCGTTGAAGAACACCGAGTACGGCATCGGCGCGTCGTTGAACAGCGAGCTCTTGTGGTTCATGTCCTTGAACGACACTCGGAAGGTGCCCGGCGGGGTGAGGTAGCCCTTGCGTCCGTGGGTGACCGGCACCGGGCCGTACTGCACCTTGCCGTCCTGCAGCAGCCAGGCGCGGTTGGTGGACAGGTCGAGGCATGCCTTGGCACTCGACGAGCAGGGCGTGCCGGCCGCCGTCGGCGCCAGGTTGCCGCTGCCCGGGTCGGGTGTGTTCGCTCCCGGAGCGGCCGGCGGCGGTGCGTTCACAGGGGCGGGCGCCGCCGGGCTGGGTGTGTTGATCGAGGCCTCGGCGGGAACCGCACCGGCCGCAGCGCTCCCGAGGAACACTGCGGCGGCCGTGGCCCCGGCAAGACCGAGGAGTTTCAGTGCGCGCATGGACGAACCCCAATCGACGACCCTCGTGCGGGTCGCTCATCCCCCGCTCGTGTAGCAATCCGAAGCATTCCGTGTCGCCTTCGGGCGGATCAACCGTGATGGCGGTCCCACGCCCTGACGATTCCATTACGGAATGGTGCGTTTCGAAATTGGACTACGGGAGTGGCGGGGCGGAGTGCTCCTCTGCGGCCAACTGCTCGTCGGACAGATCGAAGTCGACCGAGGAGTACTCGCGCAGCTTGGTCAACCGGTGGTAGCCGTCGATCATCCGGACGGTACCGGACTTCGATCGCATGACGATGGACTGCGTTGTGCACCCGCCCGCCCGGTAGTGCACACCGCGCAACAGGTCGCCGTCGGTGATGCCGGTGGCGCAGAAGAACACGTTGTCGCCGCGGACGAGGTCGTCGGTGGTGAGCACCCGGTCCAGGTCGTGACCTGCGTCGATGGCCCTGGACCGCTCCTCGTCGTCCTTGGGCCAGAGCCTGCCCTGCATCGCCCCGCCCATGCACTTCATCGCCGCCGCGGTGATGATCCCCTCCGGCGTGCCCCCGATCCCGTAGAGCAGGTCGACACCCGTGTTGGGGCGGGCTGCTGAGATCGCTCCGGCCACGTCGCCGTCGGAGATGAAGTGGATGCGCGCGCCCGTGCGGCGGATCTCCGTCACCAGCGACTCGTGGCGCGGTCGGTCGAGTACGCACACCGTGACGTCCGTGACGTCGGTCTGCTTCGCCGTCGCCACCCGGCGGATGTTCTCCGCCACCGGCATCGTGATGTCGATGACATCGGCCGCCTCCGGTCCGACGGCGAGCTTCTCCATGTAGAAGACCGCCGATGGGTCGAACATCGCGCCACGCTCGGCAACGGCGAGCACGGCCACCGAGTTGGGCATGCCCTTGGCCATCAGGGTGGTGCCGTCGATCGGGTCGACCGCGACGTCACACCACGGGCCTTCGCCGTTGCCCACCTCCTCGCCGTTGAACAGCATGGGCGCTTCGTCCTTCTCGCCCTCGCCGATCACGACGACCCCGCGCATCGACACGGTGCCGATGAGCTGGCGCATGGCGTCGACGGCCGCGCCGTCGCCGCCGTTCTTGTCGCCGCGCCCGACCCAGCGCCCCGCGGCCATCGCGCCTGCTTCCGTGACGCGCACGAGCTCCATGGCCAGGTTGCGGTCGGGCGCTTCGCGGCGCCGCTCGCGAGGGGTGCTGGCGTCCTCCGCCGAACTCATCTACGGCCTCCTTCTCCCCGTGACTCCTCCCCGTGGCGTGCACGCGCGGTGCTCGCGGGGGGCCGCTCGGGGTTGCTTCTGATCCTGGCAGATCGGTCGCATCTACGGTTGTCCAACAGTCCGAATCCATCGCGGCTGAGACGATGCGCACGTGCTGGGAGGATGGGGCGCGTGACTTCCCAGCCGGATCCGACGCCGCGGCCGTCCGCCCGCCCCGCCGCGGGTCCGCCGTCCAAGCCGCCGCGGTCGGCGATGACCATGCGGGACATGCTCGTGGCGCTGGGCGTGCTCGTGCTCATCGTGATCGGGTTCGGTGCGCTGTCCGGGTCGTGGTCCTTCGCTCCCACCGGGCCGTCCATCGACGCCGGCGCCGTCCCGGTCGTCGACGCTCCTGCCGAGCTGGGCCGGCTCGCGCCGCTCATGCCGTTCCCCGTCCGGGACCCGACGGTGCCGGCGGGATGGCGGACGAACTCCGTGGACGAGGACCCGATCACCGGGGGCGGCCGAGCCGTCCGCTCCGGGTACGTCACGCAAGGCGGCCGCTACCTGCAGCTGCTGCAGAGCGATGCTTCGGAGACGGCGTTGCTCGCCACGGCGGCCGGGCAGGCGCCCGTCTCCGGACGCGGCCCGGTCGACGTCGACGGGCAGCAATGGGTCGTCTACGGCGGGCAGGGCAGCGCGGCGGCACGTGCCGAGCCCGTCTGGATCACGGAGGTCACCACGCCGGGTGGCAGCCCGGTGCGCATGCTGCTCACCGGCAGCGGCAACGAGGAGGAGTTCCGCGCCCTGGCCGCCGCGGCCGCCGGTGCGACCCCGCTACCGCGCTGACCCGGCCGTTGCGTCAGTCGGATGCGGGCGGATCCAGCACGTTCTGGACGCGTTCGCGCGCTCCGGCCAGCTGCTGCTCACAGCGCCGGGCGAGCGCCTCGCCCCGCTCCCACAGCGCCACCGACTCGTCGAGGCCGAGGCCGCCGGTCTCCAGGGCGCGCACCACCTCGGCGAGCTCGTCGCGGGCCTGCTCGTAGCCCAGCCCGTCGACGCCAGGCTGTTCGGTCATGTCGTGCTCGCCTTCCTCCTGCGCGGGCGGGCCGGCTTCGCCGTGCCGCCGTCCACGGCCCCGTTCTCGGCGCCCCCTGCGCGCGTGTCGTCCCCGACCGTGGCGGTGACCGCCCCGTCGGCCACCCGGATCCGCAACCGGTCGCCGGGCACGACCTCGGCGACCGACCGCAGCACGGGCAGCACTGCGCCCGGATCCGCGCCGTCGGACAACCGCTGTACCACCGCGTAACCGCGCGCCAGCGTGGCGGCCGGACCGAGCGTGGTCAACCGCGCCCGGACGTGCTCCAGGTCGGCGTTCCTGCGGTCCAGGCCGCGCAGCAGGCAGGCCCGGGCCGCGTCGCGCAGCCGCTCCACCTCGGTGGCACGTGCCTCGATGGCCTGCAGCGGATCGGCTAGCACCGGACGCCCGCGCAAGGCCGCGAGTAGCCGTTCCTCGCGGTCCACCCACCCCGCCAGTGCGCGCCGCGCCCGGTCGCGCAGCCCCGCGATGCGGGCCGTCTCCTCCGCCAGGTCCGGCACGAGCCGCCTGCCGGCCTCCGTGGGCGTGGAGCAGCGGACGTCGGCGACGTGGTCGACGAGGGGGGTGTCGGGCTCGTGCCCGATCGCCGACACGACGGGCGTGCGGCAGTCCGCCACCGCGCGGCACAGCGTCTCGTCGGAGAACGGGAGCAGGTCCTCGACGCTGCCGCCGCCCCTGGCCAGCACGATCACGTCGACCTGGGGGTCGCGGTCCAGCGCGCCGAGCGCGTCGACGATCTGTGGCACCGCCAGCGCGCCCTGCGTGGCCGTGTGCTCGATCCGGAACCGGACGGACGGCCAGCGTGCCGTCGCGTTCGACACGACGTCGTGCTCCGCCGCCGACGCCCGGCCCGTGACGAGGCCGATGCAGCCGGGCAGGAACGGCGGCCGTCGCTTACGTGCCTGGTCGAACAGGCCCTCGGCGGCCAGCAGCTTGCGCAACCGCTCGATACGGGCGAGCAGCTCTCCGATGCCGACGGCGCGGATCTGGTCGACTCGCAGGTTCAGCGTGCCGCGCCCCAGGAAGAACGACGGCTTTCCGTGGACGACGACCCGATTGCCCTCGGCCACCGCGGGCCCGCCGTCCCGTACGAGCCCGATCGGTGCCGTGAGCTGGAGCGACACGTCAGCGGCGGGATCTCGCAGCACGAGGAAGGCGGTGCCGGTGCCGGCGCGTGCGGTCACCTGGGCGAGCTGGCCTTCCACCCAGACCGCCCCGAGCCGGTCGACCCACTCGGCGATCTTCCTGGCGACCGTGCGGACAGGCCACGGCTGGTCGGCCGAGTTCGGGTGGGTCACCCCTCGTTGACCGTGGTGATCCGGTTGGAGAGCATCGTGACGAACGGCGGCCGGTTGTCGTGGGCCGTCTCCCAGTCGAGGAGCGCCTGCAGGTCGTCCACGGCGAGGTGGCGCAACCGGCCGCGCAGCTGGGGGATCGTCAGATCCCGGTAGCCGGGCAGGACGTTCGGGCCCTTCGCGGTGTCGGCAGCCGGCGCGTGGTGCTCCGGCGCCGCGTGTGCCGCCGCGTCGGCGGCGGTCTCCGCTGCGACCTCGGCGGCCGTCTGCACGGGTGCCTCGGGCTGGGTCGGCTCGGCTGCGAGCGTGACGACGGCGTCCCGCGCGGACCGCTGGTGCAGCGTGCTCACGGTGCTCGCGCCGTTGCGCTCCATCGGCTCCTCGTCGTCGAAGACGGCCCATGCCGGCCGCTCCTCGACGGGACGTAGCGTGCCCAGTGCCCGATCGCCCTTGATGGCCAGCTCGGTGACCTTCTGCTGCACGCGCATCGACGCCTGCAGGGCCTGGCTCACGGCGGTGACGGGGAACTCGACGACGAGGCGGGGCAGGTCACGGGCCTGTTCGACGGCTGTGGCGACAAGGCCGGCGGCAAGCCGCACCGGCAGCGGCAGCGGGCTCATGCCCCCCAGTCTCCTCTGCCCGGCCGCAGGGAGCAGCCTGGGGGTTTCGGGCGGATGCGTGACGTCTGCGAGAACAAGAGAGGCCCGTAGGCTGGGGCCCATGTCCGGAGCGAACAAGCGCGTCCTGCTGGCCAAGCCGCGCGGATACTGCGCAGGCGTCGACCGGGCCGTCGAGGCCGTGGAGCAGGCGCTCGAGCAGTACGGTCCGCCGGTCTACGTCCGGAAGCAGATCGTCCACAACGTGCACGTCGTCGAGACGCTCACCGAGCGCGGAGCGATCTTCGTGGACGACGCCGACGAGGTGCCGGAAGGTGCGCTCGTGGTGTTCTCGGCCCACGGTGTGTCCCCCGCGGTCCGCGACCAGGCACGCGAGCGGCAACTGCGCACGATCGACGCCACCTGTCCGCTGGTCACCAAGGTCCACCAGGAGGCCAAGCGCTTCGCCCGCGAGGACTTCGACATCCTGCTCGTCGGCCACCACGGGCACGAGGAGGTGGAAGGCACCTCGGGCGAGGCGCCGGCGAACATCCAGCTCGTCGAGACGGCTGCAGATGTGGCGGGCGTCACCGTGCGTGACCCGGAGCGGGTGGTGTGGCTGTCGCAGACCACGCTGTCGGTCGACGAGACGATGGACACGGTGCGCGCGCTGCGCGAGCGTTTCCCCTCGCTGCAGAACCCGCCGAGCGACGACATCTGCTACGCCACGCAGAACCGTCAGGTTGCTGTGAAGGCGATGGCTGCCCAGTGCGACCTCATGCTGGTGGTGGGGTCGCGCAACTCGTCCAACTCGGTGCGGCTGGTGGAGGTGGCGCTGCAGGCGGGCGCCGGTGCCGCCTTCCTCATCGACTACGCCCGGGAGATCGACGAGAGCTGGCTCGACGGCGTGGAGACGATCGGGCTCACGAGCGGTGCCTCAGTGCCCGAGGTGCTGGTGCGGGGCGTGCTCGACCACCTCGCCGAGCTCGGCTGGACCTCCGTGGACGAGGTCACGACCGCCGAGGAGACCCTGACGTTCTCGCTGCCCCGCGAGCTGCGTCCCGCCCGCGGGCCGCAGCAGAGCTCCGCCGCGGGCTGACGGGCGGTTCCTCGGCCGCGGTGGTGGCCGGGGTCGGAGCGTCGAGCGGGCGCTGCACGATGAGCCGGACCAGGCCGATGACCAGCACGATGCCGGTGGCCGACGCCATGGTCGGGAATGCGTTGACCAGCGGTGCGCCCACGACGAGCAGCCGCTCGGCCACCCCGGCGCCCGGCTTGGGCGAGCCTGCGAGCAGCACGACGACCGGCACGGCCACGGCCACCAGCAGCGGCGGCTGAACCATCGGCCCGAACAGCCCGTCGCGACGCACCCACGAGATCGCGAGGACACATCCGGCGATGTAGCAGATGGCGAAGACCATGCCGAGGCTTCCGATGCGGACGAGGTCGCCGATCACGCCGATCGCGGTGAGCGCAGCGCCGATGCCGACCGCCGCGACAGGTGGGATCCCGAGCACCGTGGGGACCACCGACCGGTCGCTCATCGGCCACCTGCCGCCCGCGCTCCGTTCACCGCGATTGGTCACCTCGTCACGGTAGCTCTGCTGTCCGGACGGCCTTCGCCTGCGGGGCGTTCTCCGCGGGCCAGCTCGTGCAGGGCGACCAGCGAGTCGTCGGCCGAGGCCACGAGCTCAGGCGCGGCCACGGTGCGCGGAGCCCGCTCGACCTGGGCCGGAGCCGCGATCTCGTCGCCGGCGACCTCGAGGTCGGTGAACCTGCGGGCCGTGACCAGCACGCGCGCCTCGAGCGAGGACACCGTCTGGTTGTAGCTGGCGACGGCCGAGTCGAGGCTGCGGCCGAGCTTGGCCACGTGGGTGCCCATCGTGGCGAGGCGGCTGTGGAGCTCCTTGCCGAGCTGGTGGACCTGGGCCGCGTTGCGCGCCAGCGCCTCCTGCCGCCAGCTGTAGGCGACGGTGCGCAGCAGTGCGATGAGAGTGGTGGGCGTGGCGACCACGACGTTGTGCGAGAAGGCGTGCTCCAGCAGCGCCGGATCGGACTGCAGCGCGGCCTCGAGGAACGGATCGCCCGGCACGAAGAGCACGACGAACTCGGGCGAGGGCTCGAACGCCGCCCAGTAGCTCTTGGCCGAGAGCGCGTCGACGTGCTGGCGCAGCTGCCGGGCATGGGCGGCGAGGCGCTCGCGATGCACGTCGGGGTCGCGGCTCTCGACCGCCTCGAGGTAGGCCGCGAACGGCACCTTCGCGTCGACCACGATCTGCTTGCCGCCTGCCAGGTGCACGACCATGTCGGGCCGGACGCCGCCCGCCTCACCCTGGCCGGTGACCTGGGTGGAGAAGTCGCAGTGCTCGACCATCCCGGCCAGCTGCACGATCCGCTCCAGCTGCAGCTCACCCCACCGACCGCGCACCTGCGGCGCGCGCAATGCGTTGACCAGCGCTTTCGTCTCGTGCTGCAGCTGCTCCGAGCTGAGGCGCATGGCGCTGACCTGCTCCCGCAGCCCCGCGTACGCCGACTCGCGCTCCTTCTCGACCGTGCGCAGCTGGCCCTCGACGCGCTGCAAGGTGGACGCCACCGGGTCGAGCAGCTGTGCGATGGCCTGGGCGCGGTTCGTGGCGTCGCCCTCGGCCTTGGCGGCGAGCGCCGCGGTGGCCTCCTTGATCCGCCCCTCGGCGAGGGCCACGAACTGCTCGTTGTTGTGGGCGAGCGCGTCGGCCGAGAGCGCCTGGAAGGCCTGCCGGAGCTCGGCGTCGCGCCGGGTGAGCAGCTGCTCGCGCTGCGCCCCCGCCTCGCGCTCGCTCTGCAACGCCGCCAGAGCCGCCGCCGCCTCGGACTCCGCACGCCGCAGCCGCTCGCTGGCGCGTTCGTGCTGCTCGCTGAGGTCGTCGAGCCGCTCCAGCAGCCCGGCGCGTTCGGCGCGCAGCCCGGCCGCGTCCGCCCGCGCCATCGCGGAGGCGTCGGCCGCCGCACGCCCGGCCTCCGCCGCCGCCACCCGGGACCGGGACGTGACGAGGAACCAGACGACGCCCGCGCCG
>DASYES010000262.1:0-8525 GCA_036498885.1 Pseudonocardia sp. | reverse complement strand
GCTCAGCCGACTGGTCTACCTGTCCTACGGGCTCTCGGTGATCCTCGCCTTCATCGGCGTGAAGCTGGTGCTCGAGGCGCTGCACGAGAACAACCTGCCGTTCATCAACGGCGGCGAGCCCGTGCCGGTTCCCACCGTCGGCATCGAGCTCTCGCTCAGCGTGATCGTCGGCGTATTGGCCATCACCACCGTGGCGAGCCTGGTGAAGGCCAAGCGCGACCCCTCGGCCGTCCACGCGCCGCCGACCGCGGCCGGGGACAGCCACTCGGACCACGCCGACTCCGACCACGAGCACACCGACCACGACAAGGCGCAGACGCCCAAGAGCGGGCGCAGCGTCGCCGGCGACTGAGCCCCGCCTCGACGGGCACGTGCCCATCCCCCGATGCTCGTCCCCGCAACGAGCATCGGGGGATGTTCTCGTTCCACGGCTGCTGCTGCCCGGGCCGGACCGTGCGGCGCGATGGTGTGGAAGATCGATCTCGGTGCCGTTTTTCAGGCTTCCGGCGAGGCCTGCGGTGATCATCGCGTAATGCGAACTGCGATCAACGCGCCGGGGTCTGCCTATGTCGCGGGTCATACGCGTGAACAGTCTCTGCGGGAGTTCCGTTTCCCCGGATAGCGGCGCGGTGCAGCGCCAATCCGCCACCAGGCCCTCAAGAGAGGCTGTCAATCGTGGAGTTGCTGCTCGCGTTACAGGCATGTCCGCTGGACGTCGGCATCAAGGGGGGGCGTTTACGCACGATCCTCAACGCCGGCCTCCCGGTTCCCGAAGCCTACGTTCTCAATGACGAACACTACGCGACGACCTACTCCGAGATCGTGGCCGCAGACGTGCGCGAGCTGATGGACACCGTGTTTTCCGGGGTGCCGGTAATGGTGCACAGTTCTTCCGCTGACAAGGACATTCTCCGCACCGGCGCGCGCGGGTCGTACGCCGATCTCCGCACCGCCGACGAAGTACTGTCGGCGATCGCCTATCAGGCCCTGCACGGCGCCACCACCCGCGCACCGATGCATGTGGTCATCCAGCGCATGGTGCCCTGTGCGGTCTCGGGCGTGCTGTCCACCAGGAGTCCGATCGCCGAGACCGCCACCATGCTGGTGGAGTTCACCGACGGGCCCGACGCGCGAGTCGTCGCGGGGCTGGGCGCGAGCGAGCGCTTCACACTTCCCCGGGCAGGCGCCCCGGTGCCCGCCCCAGCGGACTGGACGGTGACGGAGGAGGGCCTTCCGGCGGCCCTGAAAGCTCTCGGGCACCTGCTGGAGGTGGAGTTCGGCGGGCCGCAGGAGGTGGAGTGGGGTGTTCACGACGGCCGGCTGTACGTGTTCCGGTCACGCGACATCGTCACGTCGCCCGTGCCCCGGCCCCTCCCCGCGGCACGCCCCGACACGTCGAGCGCCCGGTCCGTCGACGTCGTGGTCTCCCCCGGCTACGGGATCGGTCCGGCGACGGTGGCGGGCGACGGGATGCCCGTCCGCGGCCGGGTCGTCGTGCTGGACACGATGCCGGCGGCAGGCGAGCTGGCGCGGCTCAGCGACGCGGCGGCACTCATCCTGCGTGCGGGAAACGCCCTCTCCCACTCGGCGTGGCTGACGCGCGAGCTCGGGATTCCCGCAGTGGTCGCGAATGTCGCGACCCCGGGCCGCGAGCTCGACGGCATGCCCCTGCTGGTGGACGCGGTGGACGGGCGCATCACTCCCCTGCTCGCCCTCCCGTTGATCGAACGGAAGAAAGCGATCTTCGCCGGGGTGCGACAGGCCGGCATCCGTGGAGCGTCGGGATTCCACTACAAGGGCCTGTACAAGACGGTGCTGGTCGATCCGGTGTTCCAGGACGTCGTACGGTCACATCTGTGTACCCGGGGCGTCCAGATTCGGGATCGGGTGCAGGAGATCCTTCCCTTCGACGATGCCGACCGCTCGACGTGCCGCATCAGCACGTGGGCGCAGATCACCGAAGCGGGATGCCGGGTCAAGTTCAGGCGCACCAATCTGCTGCCCGACCGCCCGTTCCGCTTCGACGAGGAAGTCCGCGTGGACGTGGACACGGCCGGAATCGGGGTCAACCTGCTGCGCGGCCTGCACCACACCGAGCAGCCGGCCCGGCAACGGCGGATCGAGACCGCTGAGGTGGACGGCGTGCGGCTCCAGTTCACCTCCTGGCCCGGTGCCACCCAAGCGTGCCTCCGTCTGGCGAGTGAATCACCGGAGACGGTGGAGCAGTTCCTCGCCACCTGCGGAATCCCGGTTGCCGAATGTGCGCCGCTGGACGAGAACGACGTGCTCGAGGCGCTGGACCTGCGATCCGGGTCGCTGACGACGCCATCCTCGGGCTCCGCCCGGGCCCACATTTCGCAGTGACCGACGCCGTCCGGACATTCGAGCTGCGTTTCCACAACCCGGACACCGGGTTGTTTCTCGGGGGCCCGGAACGCAGCACGCATGCATGACATCGAAAGTGCCGGGGCCCCGGCCGCTCCGCTCAGCGGATGAGGTGTCGATGTCGGGGACCCTGCGACCGGACCTCGAGGTCTTCTGGCCCTCGCGCCGCGGGTATTCCTACGACGAGCAGTGACGGCGGAACTCACAGCGCAGCGCACCCCGCACCGTCCGCCGTTCTGTTGCTGACGGACGGCCCCGCGATCAGCGCCGGCGCGGCCTGACCCGGCAATTGCGCCCGGGACCGCTGACTTGCCTGACCCGCCGCAAACGCGGGCCGGCGAACCACGCCTCGGCGAGGCAACTCAGCGAGGCGTTCCCCGACGTTCGCGGGCCCTTCTGCACCAACCCCCGGCCTCCCGAAGGACACCGTCGCGGCATGCTCACCTTCGCGGTCGGCAGCGACCAGGGATGCCTCGATCCGCAGCAGGTGACCGGCAACGACTCGATCTACCCCCTGCGCCAGACGCGGAAACGGCGCTAGGACGAGCGGCACCCCCGCTCGTCAGGTCGGGACCGACGTGCCGTTCGTCCGACGGGCCGGTGCGCAGCCCTCCGCCGCGTGCGTGGCAGGGGCGCGCGCCTCGGACGGGCCGAACAGACCCAGGCACACCAGCGACGACATGAGCCCGGGGAATGTCTGGGGGTCCCACCCGGTGAGTACGTGCCAGCGGTCCAGGCGGTACTTGGCGCTGTTGGGATGGATCTGCAGGGTCCGTGCGCACGCCGTGACGGAGCAGCGGCCATCGGCGAAAGCCTGCACGGTCGCTGCGAGGGCCGGGTTGGCACGGGCGGCGCCCGCGCCGCGCGACAGCAGGGCTTCGAGACGATGGCTGCTCGCCCCGAGCGTCGCGAGCAGCCAGTCGTCTGCGAAGCGCACGTCGGCACCGACCGCCCGGGAACGAAGCAACGCGTCGTCCGCGTCGAGGAGGCTCAGGCGCGCACCGTCGACACCGCGGCGCGGCAGACCCACCGCGACGCGGGCGTCCGGGACTACGGCGTGTACGGCGTCGAGCAGGTCGGAGTCGCTGCAGCCCTGGGCCATGACGACCACGGAGCCCGCGTCCCATGAGCACTGCACGGTGCCGGCCACCTCCGCCAACCGGTTGTCGAGCTCCTCGACCCTGGCCTCGGGGACCTCGTCGGCACGGGCGAGGACGAACGCGTCGTCGGGGTCGAATCCGAGCTGTCGCGCGAGCGCGTCCTGCTCCTCCGCACCGCGCGACGATCCACGCAGCATCCCGACGAACCGGCGCCGCAGTGCCGCGCGTGTGGTGGCCCGCAGCCGGGTCTCCTCCGCGTGGGACTCAGCCACGGTGGCGCTGAGCCGATGGAACCAGTTCCACAACAGGGCGACCTCGCCGACGAGGGCGCCGGCCTGCTCCTGGCCCTCGGCCTGGGCCCGGCAGAGCAGCTCGTTCCACAGTTCGCGGTAGGCGATGTGGTAGGCCTCGACGACGCTGGGCAGCGGCAGGTTGCGCGCGGCCCGGCGCCTGCCCACCTCCCGTGCTCGCTCGATCGCCTCGACGGGAGGAGGCTGCCTGGCCAGCAGCCCGTCGACGACACCCCTGATCTGCGAATCCACGTCATGTAGGTGTTCGACCACCGGCAGGGCCGCGTAGTCGGGCACTTCGGCGCGGATCCGTTCGGTGATCATCGGCGCCAGCTCGTCGAGCCGCTCGGCCAGTGCGCGCAGGTGCGCCTCGGTGGTCGCCGCTCGCCCGTCCATCCCCATCCTTCGTGGATAGCACGGGATTCGACCGCAAGTTTCTGGTTCTGTCCCATGTCGCTGCGGCCGATCTCCGGTCACCATCGTGACAACCTCGAACAACTCAAGGAGACGCAGCTGTGGCAGCACCCACCACGCGCTCGCTGCTGGACGATCGCTACGAGCTGGAAGTCGGTGTGATCCACCTCACCGGCATCCACGCCCTGGCGCGCCTACCTCTGGACGTGCGCCGTGCTGACCAGCGGGCGGGCCGCCGTACCGCGGTGTTCATCTCCGGTTACGAGGGATCCCCGCTCGGAGGCTACGACCTGGAGCTGAACAGACATCGCGAGCTGCTCGACGCACACGACGTCGTGTTCCGGCCGGCGGTGAACGAGGAGCTGGCGGCCACCGCCGTGCAGGGCACCCAGGTCGCCGCGGGGTCGCCCGACCGGCGAGTCGACGGTGTCACCGGCTTCTGGTACGGCAAGTCGCCCGGCCTGGACCGGGCCACCGACGCGCTGCGTCACGCGAACCTGGCCGGCACCCATCACCTGGGCGGGGCCGTCGCGTTCGTCGGCGACGACCCGGGCGCGAAGTCCTCCACCGTCCCCGGCGCCTCGGAGCAGCTGCTCGCCGACCTCGGCATGCCCACGTTGTACCCCGCGGACCCGCAGCAGGTGCTCGACCTCGGCCGGCATGCGGTCGCGCTGTCGCGCGCGTCGGGGCTGTGGGTCGGTTTCAAGGTCGTCACCAACGTCGCCGACGGCGCCGCGACCGTGCAGGTGCACCCGGAGCGTGTCGTCCCGGTGCTCCCCGAGCTCGAGGTGGACGGACGCCCGTTCGTCCACGAGGTGACCACGCGGCTGATGCAGCCCGCGCTCACACCGCTCGAACGCAGCCGAAACGGCGTCCGGCTGGAGCTCGCGCGCCGCTACGCAGCCCTCAACGGCCTGAACCGGATCGTGCGGTCGGGCCCGGCGGACCGCATCGGGATCGTCGCGCCCGGCAAGACGTTCCTCGACCTGCGCCAGGCGCTGCACATCCTGGGCTTGGACGACGCGGAGCTGGAACGGCGGGGCGTGCGCCTGCTGCAGCTGGGGATGGTCCACCCGCTGGAGCCGACCATCGTCACCGAGTTCGCGCGGGGCCTGCGCGAGATCGTCGTGGTCGAGGAGAAGCGCTCGTTCGTCGAGACCGCGATCAAGGACCTCTTCTACGGGCACGCGGACGCGCCCGCCGTGATCGGCAAGTACGCGAGCGCCGGCGTTCCCCTGCTGCCCAGCGAGGGCGAGCTCGACGCCGACACCGTCGCCGCCGCGCTGGCCGAGCGGTTCGACGAGCACGGCAACTTCCCCACGGTCACCGCGTGGCGCGCTGCGCAGCAGCCTGCGCGGAACGTGATCGAGCTCCCGGTGATCCCGCGCACGCCGTACTTCTGCTCGGGGTGCCCGCACAACAGTTCCACGAAGGTGCCGGAGGGCTCGCTGGTCGGCGCGGGCATCGGCTGCCATGCCATGGTGCTGCTGATGCCCCCGGAGCGGGTCGGCGACATCGCGGGCCTGACGCAGATGGGCGGCGAGGGCGCGCAGTGGATCGGCATGGCACCCTTCCTCACCCGCACCCACCTGCTGCAGAACATCGGCGACGGCACGTTCCACCACTCGGGCAGCCTGGCCGTCCGCGCCGCGATCGCCGCCGGCGTCAACATCACCTACAAGCTGCTCTACAACTCGGCGGTCGCGATGACCGGCGGCCAGCAGGCCGTGGGGGTGATGAGCGTTACCGAGATCACGCGCGCCCTCGCCGCCGAGGGTGTGCGGAAGATGATCATCACGACCGAGCGGCCCGAGGACTACCGGCGCACCGGGTTGCCTGCTGGCGTCGAGGTCTGGCACCGCGACCGGCTGCTGGAGGCCCAGGAGGCCCTGGCGAGGGTCGAGGGCGTCACCGTGCTCGTGCACGACCAGGAATGCGCCACCGAGCTGCGCCGCAAGCGCAAGCGTGGGCTCGCCCCCGACCCGGCGGAGCGCGTGATGATCAATGAGCGGGTTTGCGAGGGGTGCGGCGACTGCGGAGTGGCGTCGAACTGCCTGTCGGTGCAGCCGGTGCGCACGGAGTTCGGCCGCAAGACCCGCATCGACCAGTCGTCCTGCAACAAGGACTACTCGTGCCTCGACGGCGACTGCCCGTCGTTCCTGACGATCGTGCCCCCGCCCGGCGGGCGCACGAGCACCACCGCGCCGGACCTCGACGCCGGTACGTTGCCCGCGCCCCGCCTTGTCGTGCCCGCCGACCGGCACACCACGCGGATCCTCGGCGTCGGTGGTTCCGGGGTGGTGACGACGTCGCAGATCCTGGGGGTCGCGGCCACCATCGCCGGACGGCAGGTCAGCTCCCTCGACCAGACCGGGATGGCACAGAAGGGCGGCGCGGTCGTCGGCGACATCAAGATCAGCGACGAGGCGGTGGACGGGGCGAGCAAGGCCGCCAGCGGCGAGGTCGACCTCTACCTGGCCGCCGACCTGCTCGTCGCGGCCGACCCGAAGAACCTGGCCGCAGCGTCCCCGTCGCGCACCGTCGCCGTCGTGTCGACCGCGCAGGTCCCCACGGGCCCGATGGTCACCGACACGGCGCTGCCCTTTCCCGAGATCGCGGACGTCAACGATCGGATCCGGCGGGCCACCCGCGGCGCGGAGGCGGTGTTCCTCGACGCCCGCGGGCTGGCCGAGACGCTCTTCGGGGACGACCAGTTCGCCACCATGCTGCTCGTCGGGGCGGCCCTCCAGGCGGGCGCGCTGCCGCTGCCGGCGGAGGCCGTCGAGGAGGCGATCGGCCTCAACGGGGTGCGCACGCGACAGAACGTGCAGGCCTTCCGGCGGGGCCGGCAGTTCGTCGCCGATCCGGCTGCGTTCGAGGCAACGGTCGCCGAGCTGCGCGGGGAGTCGCGGGCTCCGGCGCCGACGTCCGCCCGCGCGCGCGAGCTGATCTCCTCCGTGGCCGCGCCCGATGGTTCGGAGCTCGCCCGCCTGCTGGAGATCCGGGTGCCCGACCTCATCGACTACCAGAACGCGGGATACGCCGCGGCCTACACCTCGTTCATCGCCCGAACGCTCGATGCCGAGAACCGGCGGGTGCCCGGTTCCACCGCGCTCACCGAGGCGGTCGCGCGCCAGCTGTACAAGCTGATGGCCTACAAGGACGAGTACGAGGTCGCCCGGCTCTCGCTCGACCCAGCGGTCGACGCGGCGGTCGCCGCCCGGTTCGGCGCAGGGGCGAAGAAGTCCTACCGGCTGCACCCGCCGGTGCTGCGCACCATGGGGATGCGCAAGAAGATCACCCTCGGTCCCTGGTTCACGCCGGTGTTCCGGCTGCTGGTGGCGCTGCGACGGGTGCGGGGAACGCCGCTGGACGTCTTCGGCCGGGCCGCGGTGCGCCGCGTCGAGCGGGAGCTGATCGTCGAGTACCGCCACGCTGTCGAGCGGTTGCTCGACGTCGTCGAGCCCGACTCCCTCCCGCTGGCCGTGGAGATCGCGAACCTGCCCGACGAGGTGCGCGGCTACGAGCACGTCAAGCTGCGCAACGTCGCCCGCTACCGGGAGCGGCTCGGGTCGCTGCAGGAGCAGTTGCAGGGCCAGTCAGCAGATCGGGACGGACGATCGGGCGGCATACGGCTGCGCAGCCCCAATTGACGATCATCGTCGGAGCCATCCACCACATGGCGTAGGACGAGCCGGATTCACGCTGGTCAGGCAGCCGCAAGGCTGGCGTAGCGGCCCCGGCGGGCAACCAGGCTGTCGTGGGTGCCCGACTCGATCATCCGACCGTGGTCGATCACCACGATCTGATCGGCGTCCCGCACCGTGGAGAGCCGGTGAGCGATGGTGATGGTCGTGCGGCCGCGGCTGAGCTCGTCGAGAGCACGCTGCACGGCGCGTTCCGTCTCTGTGTCGAGGGCGCTGGTCGCCTCGTCGAGCACCAGTACCCGCGGGTCGCGCAGCAGGGTGCGCGCGATCGCGATGCGTTGCTTCTCCCCGCCGGAGAAACGATGGCCCCGCGACCCCACGACGGTGTCGTACCCCTCGGGCAGGCTCGCGATCAGGTCATGGATCTGCGCGGCGCGGGCCGCCGTCTCGATCTCGGCGTCGGTCGCCTCCGGACGCCCGTAGGCGATGTTGGCCCGGACGGTGTCGGAGAACAGGAAGCTCTCCTCGAAGGCGACGCCGATCTGCCGGCGCAGCGATCGCAGGGTCACCGACTTCAGGTCGTGGCCGTCGATGCGCACCGTGCCCCGATCGGGGTCGTGGAAGCGGGACAGCAGAGCGGCGGCCGTCGACTTGCCACTGCCACTCGCCCCGATCAGGGCGACCCGCTC
>DASYES010000261.1:0-4919 GCA_036498885.1 Pseudonocardia sp. | reverse complement strand
TCCGTGGCGTGCCAGGTAGCGCAGGAACTCGTCGTAGACGCTCGGCTGGTCCAGCAGCTCGGTCAGCTGCGCGCGGGCCCGCTCGTCGTGGCCGAACAGCTCGATCATCGCGGGGTTCTTGTTGCCCAGCACGAACTCCACGGCCCGGTACTGGTCGGACTGGAAGCCCGACGAGGTACCCAGGAAGCTGCGGAACTCCGCGTACTCGGACGGGGTCAGCGTCGCCAGCACCGACCACTGGTCGGTCAGGGTGCGCTGGATGTGTTTCACCCGGGCCAGGCCCTTGAGCGCGGGCCGCAGGTCGTCGGCCGCGAAGTGGGCCTGCACCGCACGCAGCTCGTGCAACACGAGCTTGAGCCACAGCTCCGACGTCTGGTGCTGCACGATGAACAGCAGCTCGTCGTGGTGCACCGGCCTGCTCACGGGGTGCTGCGCCGACAACAGCTCGTCCAGGTGCAGGTAGGCGCCGTAGGACAGGTTCACCCGGCCCGGGCGAGAGCTGTCCTCGCCGAACTCGCGGACGATCCCGTCCTCGAGCGGGCGCAGTCCACCGGTCTCGCTCATACCGGAACTGTAGGGCTCGCCCCGCGGAGGACGCCTGTGGTGAACGCCTGCGAGCCGGCCCACCGCTGTGCGGCTCGCCTGACGGTCAGAACCCCGTGCCGTGCTGCGGGAGGCGCTCGGCCTGGAACGCGAGGTCGACGCTGTGCAGCGCGGCCTGATCCTCCGTGGCGAGCAGCCCGGCGCGGGCGAGGGTGGTGGCACGCTCCCCGCCGAACAGAAGTGGGCCGAGAGCGGCGGCCTCGACGTTCATGGTCGGCCCGCCCACGTCGACGCGCACGCACTCGGCCCCGTCCGGGCCACCGCGCAGGCGGAACCGGCCACCGCGGTCGAGGAACGGGTCGTGCACGTCCAGCACGACGTCGACCTCCGAGGCGTACCGGCGCGCGGACAGTGCTGCGGGCACGTCCAGGATCCGGGCCCACATCCCGTCGCGAATGCTGGTGGTGCGCACCTGCCGCGGGTCGGTGAGCAGGTACTGCAGCGGGTCGTCGAGCGGGTGGGACCCCACGGTGACCGTCTCGATGAGGTCCATGGCGAGCAACACCCGCCACAGCGCGGCGTGCGCCTCCTCGGTGATACTCACCATCTCCACGATCCGGCAGGTCCGCTCGCCCTGCTCGATGCGGTAGGAGGCGTATCCGTCGGCGTGCACGAGGTGGAAGAGCGCCGTGGCCCCGTTGCGCTGCCACTCGCGGTCGAGCAGGACGTTGTCCCACCAGGCGTCGCTGCGGCTCAGCGCGCCCGGGACGGTCGCCACCTGCCGCCGGTGGATCTCGGGGAACAGCAGCCGCGCCTCGGTGGTGTCGACCTCGCGGACACCGCCGGGGTCGGGTGCTCCGGGACGGAACGTCGCGCGGCGGCGGGTGATCTCCGCGGATCGGTGCAGCGTGGCGGTGCCGTAGCCGAAGCGGCCGTAGATCGAGCTCTCGCTCGCGGTCAGCAGCGACACGGCGGAACCGTCGGCCACGAAACCGCGGTGTTGCTCCTGCATCAGTGCCCGCAGGATGCCGCGGCGGCGGTGGGTGACCGCCACGGAGACCCAGGTGACGCCGGGTGCGGGCAGGGCGGCGCCCCCAGGGAGCGTGACGTCGAACGGGAACGAGCCGGTGACCCCGACGATCCGCCCGTCGTCCTCGGCGAGCAGGAAGCGGTCCGGCTCGAACAGGGGCCGGAAGGCCTCGATGTCCTCGTCGCGATAGTGGAACCCGAAGCCGCGCCCGTCCACCGTGGCGATGGCAGGGAGATCCTCCGCCGTGGCGCGACGCAGGGCGACGGGGGGCGGGGAGTGGTCACCGGGCTCGGATAGCTGCAGCACGATGGCGGATTCTTGCTGTCCGGACCGCCTGTCGTCGACAGGGTTTGCGTGAATGCGTTCAGGCTTCGCGTGGCCGGACGGATGCGGCCCGGCCCGGCACCAGTACGTCGCGGTAGAGCTCATGCAGCCGCCGGGCCCAGCCGACGGCCTCGTACTCGGCGAGGAACCGGGCGCGCGCCGCGGCGCCGAGCCGTTGCCGCCGTGCATCGTCGTCGGTGAGCGCGACGAGCGCGTCGGCGATGGCCGCGGGGTGCAGCGACACGAGCATTCCGGTGTCGCTGGTGACGATCTCCGGCACGCCACCGACCCGGCTGGCGATGGCGGGTACGCCGGCCGCCATGGCCCGCAGCAACGCGGTCGGGGCGGCCCCGGAGCGGGCGTTGTGCAGGACCAGGTCGGCCACCCGGAGCAGGGCGGCCGGCTCTTGGTGACGGTGGACGAACCGGACGTGCCGCGTCAGATCATCGCTCCCGTCCACACGCGACTCCAGCCACGGTCGCAGCGGTCCGTCGCCTGCCATGGCGACCACCAGCGGCAGCCCGTCGGGCAGCGAGTCGAGGGCGTCGAGCAGAAGCTCGTGGCCCTGGTCTCGGCGCATCGGTGCCGTGCTCACCGCGAGCACCTCGCCGTCGGCGACACCCAGCGCGGCGCGGCGACGCTCCCGCTCGGCCGGGTCGACCGGGCCGGGATCGGTGACGCCGTTGGGGAGGAGCACGAGGTCCTGCGGGGCGTCGGAGCCCAGGCTCCGGTACCACTCCACCTGCGCCTGTGAGATCGCGATCGTCCGGGACATGAACCGCTGCCGGGCGAGGATCTTGGCCGTTCGCTTCAGTCGGTCGACCCGGTCGGCGGGCAGGTTCTCGATCCGGTGCAGCGTGGACACGGCCGGGATGCGGTTGCGCACGGCCGCCGCCGCCCCCACCACATCGGCAGGTGGCAGGTGGGTGTGCACGAGCTGCACCCCTTGCTGGCGCATCAGCTGGGCGGTGCGCGTGACCGCGCGTGGGTCCCAGGGGCCCAGCCCGAGCTCCTTCACCGGGACGCCGAGCCGGTGCAGCGCGCTGACCTGGCTGGTCTCGGAGGTGGACGCCAACGCGATCACCACGAGTTCGAGATCGATCTCCCGCGCCGCCCCGGCGAGGTCGACCAGCCCGATCTCCGGGGCGTCGGGATGCAGGGTCTGGACGAGATGCGCGATCTTCACGGGCCCTCAGGGTACTGACGCCTGCCCGTTCCGCCCTCGCGGACACGTGTGGTTGTTCGGATGACCCCGAATCTGCCACGAACGACCACGTCGTGGCCGCAGCGGGGCAGGATGGGCCCTCGACGGAAGGTGGGCGGATGGACGTGCACGACGGGGCCCCGCTGATCCTGCTGGTGGACGCGACGACGGGCGTGGAACGCAGGCTCGTCGACGACTGGGCGCGGCAGGAGGGGCTGCATCCGGTGGCCGTGCTGCCGGTCGAGGGTGCGGCGCTGGCCCCGTCATTGGCGGAGCACGGCGACGAGGCGGTCGTCGCCGCGGTGCGCGTGGCGTGGCTGCCGCGGGAACGGGGCGGGCAGCGTCGCGTGCGGTGGGCCGATGTGGCGGCGCTGCGCAACCCGCGCCATCCGCTCCCGGTCGAGCAGGCACGCATCGTCAAGCGGGAGCCGGACCGGGCGGCGGTGGTGGTGGCCGAGCCGGCCACGGTCGGCGATCTGCAGGAGCGGTTCACCGGCAGCCTCCCGTCGCTCCGCGCGGGTGTGGCGGCCTTCGGGGACTTCGTCGCCCGGCAGGCCGCTCTGGCGCTCGACCGGGCCGAACGCGCGCTGGTCGGGCACCGGTACAAGGTGCCGCGTCAGGTCGCCGAGGCGATCGAGGAGAGCCCCGAGTTCCGCCGCGAGGTCGCCGAGCTGGCCGCAAAGCTCGGGCGGCCCGAGGCGGACGTCGCCGCGAAGGCGCGGGCCGACCTGGACGGCCTCGTCGCCTCGATGAGTCCGGTGGCCGTCGACCTGCTGACGTCCGCGTTGCGCCCGCTGCACGCGAGGGCGTGGGACGTGCAGGTGGACAGTGCCGGGCTGGAGAAGCTGCGTGAGCTGAACCGGCGCTACCCGCTGGTGTTCCTGCCGAGCCACCGCTCCTATGCCGACCCGCTGCTGCTCGCCGACGTGCTCGCTGAGAACGACTTCCCGCGCAACCACGTGCTCGGGGGCGACAACCTGAGGTTCTGGCCGGTCGGGCCACTGGCCAAGCGGTCGGGGGTCATCTTCATCCGGCGTAGCTTCGGCGACGACGAGATCTACAAGCTCGCGGTCCGCGAGTACTTCGCGTTCCTGCTGGCCAAGCGGTTCAACCTGGAGTGGTACATGGAGGGCGGCCGCTCCCGCACCGGGAAGCTGCGCCCGCCCCGCTACGGGCTGCTCGCCAACGTGGCGGAGGCCGTGGAAGGCGGCCGTGTCGAGGACGTCCACCTCGTGCCGGTCTCGATCACCTACGACCAGCTGCGCGAGGTGTCCGCGATGGCGGCCGAGCAGGCGGGGGTGCCGAAGAAGGGGGAGGGGCTGGCCTGGCTCGCGCGGTACGCGAAGGCGCAGCTACACCCCATCGGCACCGCGTACGTGCGGTTCGCCGAGCCGATCTCGTTGCGCGCGGCGCTGGGCACCCCGCAGGACGAGGCCGCCCACCGGCTGGCACTGCAGAAGGTGGCCTTCGAGGTTGCCGTGGGGATCAACCGGGTCACGCCGGTGGTCGCGACGGCGCTCGTCACCCTGGCGCTGCTCGGCGTGCGTGACCGGGCGCTGACGCTCGGGCAGGTGCAGCGCGTGCTCGAGCCGGTGCGCAGGTACGTCGCGGCCCGTGGCTGTGCCGTCGACCCGGCCCGGCCCGACCCGCTGGACACGGAGGCAGGCCTGAGCCTGGTGCTCGCTGCTCTGGCCGATTCCAAGGTCGTCACGGTCTACAGGGGCGGGGAGGAGCCCGTCTACGCGATCGAGCGCGGGCAGCACCTGATCGCCGCCTTCTACCGCAACAGCGCCATCCACCACTTCATCGACCGGGCGA
>DASYES010000260.1:0-9285 GCA_036498885.1 Pseudonocardia sp. | reverse complement strand
GCCGTCGCGCTCGTGACGGCGCTGCTGGTGAACCTGATCGTGCGGTTCACGTACAACTCGCTGCCACCGTTCCCGCTTCCGGCCGGGGCCACCCTCGGCGTCCTCGGGGTGGCGGAGGCGCTGGTCGGCAGTGGCCTGCGGGCGCGGATCCGGCACCGTCGTCCCGGCACCCCGCCGGTCCAGCCGCTCACGGCGGCGAGGGCGGTGCTCGTGGCGAAGGCGTCGTCGCTCGCCGGTGCGATCATGGCGGGCGTGTGGGCCGGCCTGCTCGCCCACGTGCTGCCGCGGGCCGCGGACGTCACCGCCGCGGCCGCCGCCTCGATCGCCGCCGGGGTAGGGCTGGCCTGCGCTCTCGTGCTGGTCGGGGGCGCTCTGTGGCTCGAATGGTGCTGCCGTACCCCCGATGACGACTCCGGTGACGAGCCGGGTGAATAACGCGTGCACAGCCCGTAGCGACCGCCCGTAGGCTCCTCCCATGGCCCAGGCCACGCAGATCATTCCTCTGCCCACCTCGAAGCGACAGCACCGTGGTGTGCTCGCGCCCGTACTCGGGTTGATCGCCCTCGCCGTGTGCGGCCTGGTCGTCATCGGCATGGTGGGCAACAGCGTCGGCCCGGGTGGCGTCCTTGTCGGCGCCTTGTGTGCTCTGCTGCCGGTCGGCCCTGTCGTCGCGACGTTCCTGTGGGTCGACCGCTGGGAGCCGGAACCAGCGCGGATGCTACTGATCGCGTTCCTGTGGGGCGCGTGTTTCGCCGCCCTCTCCGCGCTACTGATCAACTCGAGCGCGGTGCTGGTGGCCGACCAGGTGCTCGGCCGCGGGAACGGCGACCTCTTCGGCCCCGTCGCGATCGCCCCCGTCGTGGAGGAGGCGGTCAAGGGCTCGTTCCTCGTCGGTTTGCTGATCTTCCGCAGACGTGAGTTCGACGGGATCGTCGACGGAATCGTCTACGCCGGGCTGGTCGGCGCGGGCTTCGCCTTCAGCGAGAACATCCTCTACATCGGACGGGCGTTCGCCGAGGGCGCCGTGGTCGGGCAGGGCAGCGGCGTGGTCGCCGTGCTCCTGCTGCGCGGTGTGCTCTCGCCGTTCGCCCACCCCCTGTTCACGGTCATGACCGGGATCGGCGCCGGGATCGCGGCGCGCAGCCGCAGCGCGCGCGTCGCGCTCGTCACGGTGCCGCTCGGCTACCTGGTGGCAGTGATCTTGCACGCCCTCTGGAACGCGTCGGCGTCCCTTTTCGGCGGCACGGTCTTCTTCATGGTGTACGGGTTCATCATGGTGCCGCTGTTCCTGGCCGTTGCCGGCGTCGTGGTGTGGCAGCGCCGCCGCGAGCAGCGCATCGTGATCGAGCAGTTGCCGGGGTTCGCCCAGGCCGGGTGGATCGCGCCGAGCGAGGTGCCGCTGCTCTCGAGCCTGGCCGGCAGGCGGGGATGGCGGGCGGCCGTACGGCGGGGTTCGGGCAGGCACGTGGAGAAAGCCGTCTCGCAGTACCAGTACGCGGTCACCGAGCTCGCGTTCCTGCGGTCGAAGATGGCGCGGGGATCGGTCGGTGACTCCGGGATGTACTGGCACGAGGAGGCGTTGAACAAACTGCGAAAAGCCCGGGCTCGTGCGGTGGGCCACCCCGAGGCGCTGACGGTGGCCATGCGGCATCGCGGGCAGCAGAACTGGACGCCGCCGCCGTCCGGACCGCCGCCGACGGTGTCGATGCCTATCGACGCTCCACCCCAGAGCTGGCCGCCCCGCCGCCGCTGACCTTGCGCCGCGTCGGGCGGCACCCGCTGCGGTGAAGCCCGCCACGGCTCCTCTGCGACGCCGTGCCGCCGCGTAACCTGTGGTCGCGCCGCCGACGGCGGCCGTGACTCATCGTCCGGTGCCTGCGCGGTCCACCGGCCGAGCGAGGAGATGAGATGAGTTCAGGCAGGCCTGCCCGGCTCGCCGTCGGGGTCGTCTCGGCGGGCCGCGTGGGGGCCGTCGTGGGGGCGGCCTGGGCCGCAGCGGGACATCGGGTCGTCGCCGCGTCCGGAGTGTCACGCGATTCGGTCAAGCGAGCCGCGGCGCTGCTGCCCGGCGTACCGCTGCAGCCCCCTGACCAGGTGGTGGCAGGCGCAGACCTCGCGCTCCTTGCCGTGCCGGACGACGTGCTGCCCGGCCTGGTCCGCGGCCTGGCCGCCGCGGGCAGTTTCCGTCCCGGCCAGATCGTCGTGCACACCTCGGGCTCCCACGGGATCGCCGTGCTGGCCCCTGCCGCAGAGCACGGCGTGCTGCCGCTCGCCCTGCATCCCGTGATGACGTTCACCGGCCGCACCGAGGACGTCGCCCGGCTTGCGGGGTGCAGCGTCGGGGTCACCGCCACGGCGGACGACGAGGCGGCCTGGAGTGTCGGTGAGGCACTCGTCGTCGAGATGGGGTCGGAGCCGGTACGCATCGGCGAGGAGGTCCGCCCGCTCTACCACGCGGCGTTGGCGCACGGTGCCAACCACCTGGTCACCCTCGTCCGCGACTGCGTCGACACCCTGGAGAACGCGGGCATCAGCCCCGCCGATCGCCTCATCGCCCCTTTGCTGTCGGCCGCCCTGGACAACTCGCTGCGGCACGGGGACCGGGCGCTGACGGGTCCCGTCGCCCGCGGTGACGTCGAAACGGTGCGCACGCACCTGCGCGAGCTCACCGCCGCCGACCCTGACCTGGCCGCCACCTACCGCGTACTGGCCGCCCGCACGGCGCGCCGGGCGGCGGCGGCGGGTCTGTTGTCCGAGTACGCCGAGAAAGACGTGCTCGCCCTTCTGGAAGGCTCGTCGTGACGGTTCGTACGCAAGGCGGGTACGCCGCCGGACAGCTGACGGTGCACCGGTCGCCTGCCGAGATCGCGCCGGTCACCCGTGCGCTGCGGGTTGCCGGCCGCAAGGTGGTGCTCGTCCCGACAATGGGTGCGCTCCACGAGGGCCACCGCGAGCTCATCCGGCACGCGCGACGCACACCCGGGGCCACCGTCACCGCTGTGTCGATCTTCGTGAACCCCCTGCAGTTCGGCGCGGGCGAGGACCTCGGCCGCTACCCCCGGCCGCTCGAAGACGATCTCGAGGTGTGTCGCGAGGAGGGCGTCGAGCTGGTCTTCCTCCCCGGTGTCGCCGACATGTACCCCGACGGTGCCGACACCACGATCGTGCCCGGCCGGCTCGGTGGCGATCTCGAGGGTGAGCTCCGGCCCGGCCACTTCGGCGGGATGCTCACCGTTGTCGCGAAGCTGTTCCACATCGTCGCCCCGGACGTCGCGTTCTTCGGCGAGAAGGACTACCAGCAGCTCGTGCTGGTCAAGAAGATGGTGCGCGACCTGAACTTCCCTGTGGCAGTGGTGGGTGTCCCCACGGTCCGTGAGCGCGACGGCCTCGCCCTCTCCAGCCGCAACGCCTATCTCGCCCCGGACCAGCGGGCCGTGGCCGCCACGCTGCAACGAGCGCTGTCGGCCGGGGCCGCGGTATCCGCCCGGGGCCCGCAGGCCGTGCTGGGCGCCGCCCGGGCGGTGCTGGCCGACGAGCCGGCGCTCGAGGTGCAGTACCTCGAGCTCCGCGACACCGACCTCGGCCCGGCTCCCGAGGCCGGCCGGGCGCGGTTGCTCGTCGCGGCCCGGCTGGGCAGCACGCGGCTCATCGACAATGTCTCCGTTCAGCTGTAGGAGGACGGTGCCGTGCTGCTCTGCGTGGACGTCGGCAACACCCAGATCGCGCTGGGGCTCTACGCGGACACCGACGCCGACGGCGAACCCGAGGTCAACCCGCCCCTGGTGCGCGACTGGCGGATGCGCACCGATCCTCGGATGACCGCAGATGAGCTCGAGGTCGCATTCGACGCGCTGCTCGGCCGGTACGCCGCCGAGGTCACCGGTATCGCGGCGCTGTCCACCGTGCCGAGCCTGCTCCGTGAGGTGCGGTTGCTCATCGACCGGCGCGGTGGTCCGAATGTGGTCGTCGGGCCGGGGGTGCGCACCGGTGTGCCGCTGCTGGTCGACAACCCGCGGGAGGTGGGCGCCGACCGCGTCATGAACACCCTCGCCGCGCACCGGCTGTTCGACAACACGTGCATCGTCGTCGACTTCGGCACGTCGACCAACATCGACGTCGTGTCGGCGAAGGGGGAGTTCCTCGGCGGCGCGCTGGCCCCCGGCATCGAGATCTCGCTGGAGGCTCTGGCCACGCGGGCGGCCGCGCTGCGCACCGTCGAGCTGGTACGGCCGCGCTCGGTGATCGGCAAGAACACGGTGGAGTGCCTGCAGTCCGGCGTGCTCTTCGGTTTCGCCGGGCAGGTGGACGGCCTGGTCCGGCGCATCATCGCCGAGCTGGGATCCAAGGCGGCCCCGGTCACCGTTCTGGGCACAGGCGGCCTGGCGCCGCTGATGGCCGGGACATTGGAGACGATCAGCGAGTTCGTGCCGGACCTGACGCTGCTCGGACTGCGCCTGACCTATTTGCGCAACATCCGCACCACGTCGGTGAACAGCGGCAGCTCGAACTCGCCTGCCGACGTCTCCGGCCGCGTGGCGAGGTAGTCCCGCACGCGGGCGAGCGCGGCATCCCGGTCGGCCGGCTCGGCCACGAGAGCCCATGAATGCGTTCCGAGCGTCGCGAGCAGACCTTCGACCGAGGTGCGCACGGCGTTCGGATATGCGCTGTGCTCGCTCGCCTCGAATGCGGGATGCTCGGGCAGATGCAGCCCCGACTCGGCGCGGTCGCGGACCCGGAGCCCGATCAGGCCGGCCGCATCGTGATAGCCCCGCACCCATTCCACCGTGGCGTCGTCGCCGTTCCACAAAGCGGCGAGCACCCCTCCAGGGCGCAGCACACGGGCGATCTCCGGCAGGGCACGCTGTGGGTCGAACCAGTGGAACGCCTGGCCAACCAGTACCGCGTCGACGGATTCGTCGGGCAGGGGGATCGCCTCTGCGCTGCCCTCACGCGCGTCGACATCCGGGAGCAGAACCCGCAGCTCGGCGAGCATCGGTGGATCGGGCTCCACGGCGATCACCGGGCCGCGGGCGAGTAGCGAGCCCGTGAGCTTGCCCGTGCCCGCGGCCAGGTCGAGGAGCAGACGATCGGGCCGACCGGCCACCGGCTCCAGTGCAGTCGACGGCACTGTCGGCGTACTCGGGACGATGGCGCGCGTATTCGGCGGCCACGGTGCCGAAGGACCGGGCCCGAGGAGTCGTCACGCTTTCGACGTTACGTCACCACATGACGCGGGTCACTGGATCTTCTGTCACGACGTCGAGGGGTAACCGGGGAGCGGTGCCGGTGCGGGCGTCACTAACCTTGACAGCGTGAGCACCCAGCCTCTCGACGGCCCAGACAACGAGCTGCCCGAGCAGATGCAGGTGCGCCGTGCCAAGCGGGCGGAGATGCTCGCACAGGGCCGGGACCCATATCCGGTGGCACTGGAGCGCACGCACACCCTCCGCGAGGTGCGCGACGCACACCCGGACCTGCCACCGGATACCGGCACCGGTGAGAAGGTCGGCGTCACCGGACGAGTGATCTTTCTGCGCAACACCGGAAAGCTCTTTTTCGCCACCCTTCGCGAAGGCGACGGCACGGAACTGCAGGCGATGCTGAGCCTCGCGCTGGTCGGCGACGAGGAACTCGCCCGTTGGAAGTCCATTGTGGACCTCGGCGACCACGTATTCGTGCACGGAGAAGTGGCGACGTCACGGCGGGGCGAACTGTCGGTGATGGCTGACCGCTGGGAGATGGCGTCGAAGGCTGTGCGCCCCCTGCCGGTTGCGCACCGCGAGCTGTCCGAGGAGACGCGCGTTCGGCAACGCTATGTCGATCTCATCATGCGGCCCGCGGCACGAGAGATGGTTCGCAATCGGGCTCAGGTCGTACGCACGCTGCGGAGCGTGCTCCACGACCGCGACTACGTCGAGGTGGAGACGCCGATGCTGCAGCTGCAGCACGGTGGCGCCACTGCGCGTCCGTTCATCACCCACTCCAACGCGCTGGACACCGATCTGTACCTGCGGATCGCTCCGGAACTGTTCCTCAAGCGGTCCGTGGTGGGCGGTATCGAGCGGGTCTTCGAGATCAACCGGAACTTCCGTAACGAAGGCATCGACTCGACGCACTCGCCCGAGTTCGCCATGCTCGAGGCGTACCAGGCGTATGCCACCTACGACGACATGGCAGATCTGACGCGTGAGTTGGTACTCGCGTGTGCGCGGGCCGTCTCCGGTTCCACGATCGTCCGGCGTGCGGACGGCACCGAACACGATCTGGGGAAGCCGTGGCGGTCCGTCACGCTGCACGTGGCGGTCTCGGAGGCGGTCGGGCAGGACGTGACCCTGGACACCTCCGTAGACGAACTGCGCAAGCTTGCGGCGGCTCACGACGTTGAACTCAAGGATTCTCTGAGCGCCGGTGAGGTCGTGCTGGAACTGTTCGAGAAGCTCGTCGAGCACACACTCGTCGAGCCGACGTTCGTGCGGGACTACCCGATCGAGGTCCGGCCGCTGACCAGGCGACACCGCACAGACCCGCGGCTCGCAGAGGCCTGGGACCTCATCGTCTTCGGTACGGAGCTTGCCACCGCGTACTCCGAACTGGTCGATCCCGTGGAGCAACGGGAAAGGCTCTACGCTCAGTCTCTCCTGGCTGCCGCGGGAGATGTCGAGGCGATGCAGGTCGACGAGGACTTCTTGCGTGCCATGGAGTATGGAATGCCGCCCACGGGTGGGATGGGAATGGGCATCGACCGACTCCTGATGGCGCTCACCGGGCTCGGAATCCGCGAGACCATTCTGTACCCGATCGTGCGTTCTGAGTAACTACGCGGAGTGTTCGAGGTTTCCCACTCGACAGTCGCACTGAATTGGATATATCGTGCGGCTCGATGCGGCCTCCCCCCGCAGAACAAGAGCGATGAACTATGGAGGGCTGCGACGGTGGCGCAGATCCGTGAGATCCGACTGATCGACGACCTGGACGGTCAGGCTGCCGACGAGACGGTTGAGTTCGGTGTCGACGGCAAGAACTACGAGATCGACCTCTCGAAGGACAATGCGGAGAAGCTGCGGGACTCTCTCGCCGCGTTCGTTTCGGCAGCGCGTCGTGCGGGTGGTGCCCGGCGCCGTGGTGGTTCGGCATCCAGTACTTCGGCGCGGCGTCCGTCGATCGATCGGGAGCAGAACCAGGCTATCCGCGACTGGGCGCGCAAGCGGGGCATGAAGGTGTCCGACCGTGGCCGTATTCCGGCCGATGTGCTGGACGCGTACCACCAGGAGAACTGAGATCAGCGACGGGTGAGGGCCGGCCCGTGCGCCGGCCCCGTCCTTCTGGTTAGGGTGACCTCACTTCGGCAGAGGAGGTCCCGTGGCTCGCAGGACGACCGTCCTGGAGGTCCGCCGCACGGAGCGGCTGACCCCACACATGATCCGCGTGGTGGCCGGGGGCGACGAGCTCAGCAGCTTCCCCGACACGCCTTACACCGACCGCTACGTGAAGATCGTCTTCCCCCGCGCAGGCGTCGCATACCCCGAGCCGTTCGACATGGACTCGATCCGTGCGCAGCTCCCCAGGGATCAGTGGCCGGTCACGCGCACGTACACGGTCAGAGCATTGGACCGGGCCGCCGGCGAATTGACGATCGACGTCGTCCAGCACGGCGACGCGGGTGTCGCAGGGCCGTGGGCGGCGAGTGCCCGCCCCGGTGACGTGCTGCGGCTCCAGGGACCAGGTGGCGCGTACGCACCCGACCCCGAAGCGGACTGGCACCTGATGGTCGGCGACGAAAGCGCGCTTCCCGCCATCGCCGCGGCCTGCGAGCGCATCCCGGAGGGCGTGCCGGTACTCGCCGTCCTCGAGGTCGCAGACGAGGCCGAGCAGCAGGAGCTCCGCTCTCCGGCCGATCTGCGAGTCACCTGGCTGCACCGCACTGCCGGTATCCCCGACCAGCTCGCCACAGCGGTTCGGGAACTGACCTTTCCGTCTGGTCGAGTTCACGCGTTCGTGCATGGTGAGGCGGGCGCCGTGCGCGGTGTGCGTAACCATCTGGTGAAGGAGCGCGAGGTGGCGCGCGAGCAGCTCTCGGTGTCCGGATACTGGAGGCGCGGACGCGACGAGGACGGCTGGCGAGAGGACAAGGCCGCTGAGCGCGCGCTCGCTGCGAGCTGACCAGCGGATCCGTCGAGCTAATGGGTTGCAGGGGAATCGGCGCGGGGCTTGCCGTGTTGTTTTCAGATGCGCAAGACCGAGGCGACCATCGGTCCCGGGCCGATACAGTGGTACCCGGGGTGTACGCGGCGCAGCGCGCGCCGGTGCATGGCGCAGCCCAGGCTAGGAGTGTAAATGTTCGAGAGGTTCACCGACCGAGCGAGGCGTGTTGTCGTTCTGGCGCAAGAAGAGGCCAGGATGCTCAACCACAACTACATCGGCACCGAGCACATCCTCCTTGGCCTCATCCACGAGGGCGAGGGAGTGGCCGCGAAGGCCCTGGAGTCCCTCGGGATAGCCCTGGAGGGCGTCCGCCAGCAGGTCGAGGAGATCATCGGTCAGGGTCAGCAGGCTCCGAGCGGGCACATTCCGTTCACGCCGCGGGCCAAGAAGGTGCTCGAGCTGTCGCTGCGCGAGGCGCTGCAGCTCGGCCACAACTACATCGGCACCGAGCACATCCTGCTCGGCCTGATCCGCGAGGGTGAGGGCGTCGCGGCGCAGGTCCTGGTCAAGCTGGGAGCCGAGCTGAACCGGGTCCGCCAGCAGGTTCTGCAGCTGCTGAGCGGCTACCAGGGCAAGGAGCCCGCCGAGGGGAGCTCGGGCGGTCGCGGCGAGGGCACCCCGTCGTCGTCGTTGGTGCTCGACCAGTTCGGCCGCAACCTCACCCAGTCCGCCCGCGAGGGCAAGCTCGACCCGGTGATCGGGCGGGAGAAGGAGATCGAGCGGGTCATGCAGGTCCTCTCCAGGAGGACCAAGAACAACCCCGTACTGATCGGCGAGCCCGGCGTGGGCAAGACCGCCGTCGTCGAGGGGCTGGCCCAGGGCATCGTCAAGGGCGAGGTGCCCGAGACGCTCAAGGACAAGCAGCTCTACACCCTCGACCTCGGCTCCCTGGTCGCAGGCTCGCGCTACCGCGGTGACTTCGAGGAGCGCCTCAAGAAGGTTCTCAAGGAGATCCGCACGCGCGGCGACATCATCCTGTTCATCGACGAGCTCCACACCCTGGTGGGTGCCGGTGCCGCCGAGGGCGCGATCGACGCCGCCAGCATCCTCAAGCCGATGCTGGCCCGTGGCGAGCTGCAGACG
>DASYES010000259.1:0-3149 GCA_036498885.1 Pseudonocardia sp. | reverse complement strand
GTGTCGCCCGCTTTTGCCGCGCGAGTCGTCCGGTTCTGGCGCGCGAGTCGTCCGGTTCTGGCGCGCCCCGGGCCGTCACCTCAGGAGCTGCAGGACCCAGCTCCCCTGCTGGGCCACCGGCTCCTCCGCGGGCAGGCCTGCCGCTTTCCAGGCCGGGAACCCGCCCTCGACGTGCACGACGTCGTGGAAGCCCTTGGCCGGCAGTGCGGCCGCGGAGGGGCCGGAGCCGAGTACCGAACCGCAGATCACGACGATCGGAGTGTCGAGCGATGTCACCGCTGGAAGGTGGGTGCTGGAGCCCGGATCGAATGCGGTGTCGATCGCGGCCTTGTCCACCACCGTGGCGCCGGGGATCTCACCTGCGCCGGCCCGCCCCGTGGCGCTGCGGACGTCGACGAGCAAGGCACCGGTCTCGACCAGCTTCGCAGCCTCGGCGGGCGGACGAGTGGAGCCAGCGCTCCTGACTCCTCGAGCGTGGGTGCGGTGTCGGTCATGCTCCTGCTCCGTGCTGGTCTGCGGCCTGCCCGTGGTCGACGGGCGTGAAGCCCGCCGCGCGGCCGGCATCGTCGGGTCCCCAGAGAGTGGTCGAGACCTCGCGGCGCACAAGCGGCGCCACCTCCTCGGCGAACCGGGTGAGCACCTCGTGCTGCTGCGCGTAGGGCAGCATCGGGAACACCGAGACCGACTGGACGTCGTGGTGGTAGGCCTTGTAATAGTCGAGGATCTTCGCTGCCACCCGCTCCGGGGTGCCGACGAGCGCGGGACCGTGTGCGATGGCCTCCTCGATGGTCGCGAACGAGGGAGCCTTGCCCGGCCGGTTGTCACCGGCGTGCTTCGCGAGCATCTTGGCGGCCATCCCCTCGTAGATGGGGCGGTACTGCTCGATCGCCTCCGCGTCGGTGTCGGCGAGGAACAGCCCACCGGAGCCAGAGCCGACGTAACCGACAGCAGGGTCGTGCCCGTTGGCCTCCAGCTGCTCGCGGTAGCGGTTGATCAGCACGAGGTAGTTCTCACGGGGCTGGAACGCGTTGGCGGAGAAGAGGGGATCGCCCCACTTGGCGGCGAGGTCTACCGAGGCGGTTGACGTCGCGGAGCCGTGCCAGATGCGGAAGGAACCCGAGAACGGCCGCGGGTAGGTGGTGACGCTGTCCAGGTCGGCGTGGTGGGTGCCCGTCCACGACACGTTCTCTTCGCGCAGCAGCCGGCGCAGCAGTTCGTAGTTCTCGGTGAGGTACTCGTACTGCTTGGCGAGCTCCAGCCCGAAGAGCGGGAAGTGCTTGTCCTCGTTGCCCTTCCCGATGACGATCTCCAGCCGTCCGCCGGAGAGCTGGTCGATCGTGGAGTAGTCCTCGGCGACGCGCACCGGGTCGAGCAGCGAGAGCACCGTGACACCGGTGCTCAGCAGGATGCGATCGGTGGCATTGGCGAGCGCCCCGAGCAGCACCGTCGGGGCGGACGAGACGAACTCGCCCGCGTGCCGCTCGCCCACGGCGTAGGAGTCGAACCCGAGCCGCTCGGCCAGCACCGCGGTCTCCACCACGCGTTCGAGCCGCTCGTGCACGCTGATGATCTCCCCGGTCACCGGGTGCGGCGTGTGCGGGACGATGTCGAGGATCTGGAACCTCATGACCGGACTCCTTCTCGGGTGGCGGGGACGGGACGGAGACCCAGGTGCTCGCGCAGCGTGGTGCCCTCGTACTCGGTGCGGAACACCCCCCGCTCCTGCAGCAGCGGAACGACGGTGTCGGCGAACTCGTCGAGCCCACCCGGCGTGATGTGCGGGACGAGCACGAAGCCGTCGCTCGCCTCGGTCTGTACGAACTCGTCGAGCGCGTCGGCCACCTGCGCCGGCGTGCCGACGAACGACTGCCGTGCGGTGACCTGGACCATCAGCTCCCGGATCGACAGCCCCTTCTCCGTGGCGAGGGCGCGCCACTCGCGTGCGGTGGCGATCGGGTCGCGGTGCTGGCGCACGCTCGCCCGCCCGCGGGAGATGTGGTTCTCGCTGACGAGTGGGTCGATCTCCGGTAGCGGGCCGTCCGGGTCGTAGGCCGACAGGTCGCGGTTCCACAGCTGCTCGAGGAACTTGATCGCGGTCTGCCCGCTCACCTGCTGGTGCCGAATCACGTCTGCCTTCTCGTTGGCGTCGGCGTCGGTGTCGCCGAGCACGAACGTCGCGGCGGGAAGGATCTTCAGGTCCTCCGGCGATCGGCCGTACTTCGCGAGCCTGCTCTTGACGTCGGTGTAGAAGGCACGACCGGCCTCCAGCGTGCCGTGCCGCGTGAAGATCGCATCGGCGTCGGACGCGGCGAACTCGCGCCCTTCCTCCGAGTCACCGGCCTGAAGGATCACCGGGTGGCCCTGCGGGCTGCGCGGGACGTTGAACCGGCCGCCGATGTCGAACTGGTCGGAGGTGATCCGGAAGCGCCCGGCGTCGGGCTCGGAGAGGAAGGTGCCCGAGGCCGCGTCGGCCACGATCTCCCCGCCCGACCACGAGTCCCACAGCTCCTTGGCCGCAGCCAGGAACTCCTTCGCCCGCAGGTACCGCTTCTCCTGGGGTAGGAAGCCACCGCGGCGGAAGTTCTCGCCGGTGAACTCGTCCCACGACGTCACGACGTTCCAGGCCGCGCGGCCCCCTGACAGGTGGTCGAGCGAGGCGAACTGGCGGGCGACCTCGTAGGGCTCGTTGAAGGTGGAGTTGATGGTGCCCGCGAGCCCGAGCCGCTCGGTGACGGCGGCCAGCGCTGCGAGCACGGTGAAGGTGTCCGGGCGGCCCATCACGTCGAGGTCGTAGACCACCCCGTTCTGCTCACGCAGCCGCAGCCCCTCGGCCAGGAAGAGGAAGTCGAACTTCGCCCGCTCCGCGGTGCGCGCGAAGTGGACGAACGACCGGAAGTCGATGTGGCTGCCGGCTTCCGGATCGCTCCACACGGTGGTGTTGTTGACGCCGGGGAAGTGGGCTGCGAGGTGGATCTGCTTGCGGGGCCGGCTCATCGTTTCCTCTCGTCGTGGCATCAGGCCACCGCGTACCGGTTGGCGGGACGGGGCAGGCCGAGCAACCCGCGCAGGGTGTCCGCCTCGTAGGCGGTGCGGAAGGCACCGCGGCTCTGAAGTTCCGGGATCAGGCCGCCGGTGATCAGCGGCAGGTC
>DASYES010000258.1:0-2423 GCA_036498885.1 Pseudonocardia sp. | reverse complement strand
CCTGGTGCGAGCCCTTATCGGCTCGACGGTCCACAAGCATCGGTGAGTGGACGAGAATCCTCACCCTCGTGAGTGACACCGCACTCCCGGCTGCGACGAGCTGCGCATCTCGCACGATGACCCGTAGCGCCGCGAACACGGTGCGAAATCACTCTTTGGGCGTCTGGGACGATCCGGACGGCGTACCGCCGGAGCCGGGTTCACCCCACACAGACCAGGGACAACCGTGGGTGCGGCGGGGAAATTCCCAACCGGACGCCGGGACCGGACGTGACTACGGTCGCGACGCCTATCCTCGAGCTCGTGAAGTCGGAGCGACCGGCGGCAGGGCCGCCACGCCAGGTGCGCCTGGCCGGCGCCCTGGTCGGGGTGCAGGGAGTGGTGGCCGTGGGCTTCGCGGTGGCACTGGGCCTGCGCTCGCTCGCTCCTGGGGTCGGTCTCGGCAGCGTGCTCGGTGAGGCCGGTTACTTCGTTCTCATCGGCGCTGCACTGGTCGCCGTCGGCGTCGGCCTCGTGAGGGGGCGCCGGTGGGCGCGCACCCCCGCCATCGTCACCCAGCTACTGCTGCTCCCAGTGGTCTACTCCCTGATCGGGCCGTCGCGTCAGCTCGTGCTGGGGATCATCGCCGGCGTGTACGTCGTCTCCACGTTCATGCTGCTCATCAGCGAGCGATCGCGTGAGTGGTCGATGGGTCTGGACCTGCCGGACGCTAAGCAGCGCTAGAGGCGCCACGCGCCGTTGCGGCCAGAGCGCTGAGCGCGTCGCCGTGGAGCCGGAACGTGGTCCACTCGTCCATCGCCACCGCTCCGAGGCTGCGGTAGAAGCCGATCGAGGGCTCGTTCCAATCCAGCACCGACCATTCGAGCCGCGCGTAGCCGCGGTCGGCGCAGACGGCGGCCAGCGTGGCCAGGAGGGCCCGGCCGAGGCCGCTGCCACGGTGAGCGGGCCGTACGAAGAGGTCCTCCAGGTACAGGCCGTGCACGCCGCGCCAGGTGGAGAAGTTGACGAACCAGAGGGCGAAGCCGACCACCTCCGCGGGCCCTGCCCCGTCGGCCCCGGCTGGGACCTCGGCGACGTGCCCGAACAGCGCGGGCGTCGGCCCGAACAGGGCAGTGGAGAGCTGCGCCTCGGTCAGCGTGCAGGACTGCGGCTCGCGTTCGTACTCGGCGAGCTCGTGCACGAGCCCGACAACGGCCGCAATATCACCAGGGCGTACCTCCCGGATCGCCGCTCCGGACGCAGGGCTCACGTGAGCGGCCGCAGGTTCACGCCGTCGAGACGCGAGACGCCCCGCTCGTCGCCCAGCACAGCCAGGGACGGCGCCGACATCTCGAACCGGACGCCCTGGGTGGCGGGAAGCTCGATCCAGCGGCTCGTGAGAACCCGGCTGAAGTGGCCGTGCCCCGCGAGAACGACGTCACCTGCGTCGAGCTTCGCCCGGGCGTCGGCGAGTACGGAGTCGGCCCGGCGAGCGACCTGCTCGGCCGTCTCGCCGCCGGGGCAGGGATGGGTCCAGACCGTCCAACCCGGCACGGTCTGCCGGATCTCCTCGGTGGTGAGGCCCTCGTACTCGCCGTAGTCCCACTCGGCGAGCCGTTCGTCGACACCGTCGCAGCGCAGACCGGCGAGCTCGGCCGTGTCGCGCGCGCGGGCGCGGGGACTGGTCAGGACGAGGGCGGGCGGCTCATCGCCGCGTAGCTTCGCCAAGAGCTCGCCCGCTGCCTTCGCCAGGCCCCGCCCCCGCTCGGTCAGCGGGATGTCGGTGCGGCCCGTGTGACGGCCGGACAGCGACCACTCCGTCTCTCCATGACGCAACAGGAACACACGACCGCTGCTCACCGCGCCGACACTAGTGTGCGGCGGGGCTCCGCGCGGGGTGTGTGTGCACGGTGGCGGCGGTCAGCCGGGGCACAGCGCGGGTGAGCTCGTGCTCGGCGGCGTGCGCGATGGTGTGGGCGCGCTCGATGCTGACCCCGGGCGACACCGACAGGTCCACCTCGGCGCGCAGGGCGTGCCCGATCCAGCGCAGCCGCACGCGGTCGACGCCGACCACCCCGGCCACGCCCTGCAGCGCCGTGGCGGCGCGCTCGACCAGCGACGGGTCGACGGCGTCCATCAGGCGGGCGAGCACCTGCCTGGCGGCGCCCCAGGTGACGGTGACGATCGCGGCCGTGATGGCCAGGCCCACCACCGGGTCGGCCCATCTCCAGCCCAGCGCCGCCCCGCCCGCGGACAGCAGCACTGCGAGCGACGTCAGCGCGTCGGTACGGGCGTGCAGACCGTCGGCGACGAGCGCGGCGGACCCGATCCGCCGTCCCGTGCGGATGCGCACCCTGGCGGCGATCTCGTTGCCGGCGGCGCCGACCAGACCTGCGATGGCGACCCCACCGAGGAACCGGACGTCCGTGGGCTCCGTGAGCTTG
>DASYES010000257.1:0-3138 GCA_036498885.1 Pseudonocardia sp. | reverse complement strand
GGGTCCGCGCTCGTCGCCGGGTTCGCCGCGCTGGCGACGTGGTTCGGGATGAGCATCACCGGTCTCGTGCCGGGGGCGTTCGCGCTGGCCGCGTCGCCGCTGCTCGCCCCGGGCGCCGCCACCCGGCGCACCGCCAAGGGTCGGGAGCTGTGGTCGCGGCTCGGCGGCTTCGAGCGGATGCTCTCGACGCCGTCGAGCAAGGAACGCTTCGACTTCTCGGGCCGCCAGGACCTCTACACGGCCTACATCCCGTGGGCCGTCGCCTTCGGCTGCGCGGATGCCTGGGCCAAGAAGTACCGCACCGAGACCGGTGCCGAGCCGCCGGTGCCGGCGTACTTCGGCGGCTACTACGCCGGCGCGCACACCGGCGACTACGTGAACTCGATGGTCCACGACTTCTCCTCGACCGTGTCGAGCTCGATCTCGGCGTACCAGGCGACGCAGTCCCACAGCAGCGGAGGCGGCGGCTTCTCCGGTGGTGGCGGTGGTGGCGGTGGTGGCGGCGGTTCCTGGTGACCGCCATGATGTGCACACCAACGGGGAAGGACTGAACGCCCATGCTGATCTGGATCGTCGTCATCCTGGTCGTCGTGCTCCTGGTGGGCTTCGGCGTGGTCGGCTTCAACAGGCTGCGCCGCGCTGATGTGGGCGCGCAGGAGGCGCTCGGCGGCATCGACGTCCAGCTCACCCGCCGCGCCGACCTGATCCCCAACCTCGTCGAGACCGTCAAGGGGTACGCCGCGCACGAGAAGGGCGTGCTGGAGAACGTCACGGCCGCCCGTGCCCGCGTCCAGCAGGCGGCCGCGGGGAACGACGTGAAGGCCAAGGCCGAGGCGGACGCCGCCCTGCAGGGGTCGCTGATCAACCTCAACGCGGTCGCGGAGAACTACCCCGACCTCAAGGCGAACCAGAACTTCCTCAACCTGCAGAACCAGCTCGCCGACACCGAGAATCAGATCTCCTTCGCGCGGCAGTACTACAACGACGCCACCGCGACGCTCAACAAGCTGGTGCGCACCATCCCCTGGATGCTCTTCTCCGGCATGGCCGGCGTGCGGCAGCGGGAGTTCTACGATGCGCCGGCCGGCCAGGAGCAGGCGCCGAACGTGCAGTTCTGAGGGCCCTCAGAACACACCTCGCGGGCGGAACTGCACCGAGATCCGTGGCCCGGCCTGGGCGACCTTGGGTACGGCGTGCTCCCACGTGCGCTGGCACGAGCCGCCCATCACCAGCAGGTCGCCGTGCCCCATCTCGAACGAGATCGAATCGCCCCCGCCGCGGGGCCGCAGCGCCAGGCGTCGCGGGTCGCCGAAGGACACGATCGCGACCATTGTGTCGACGGTGCGACCACGGCCGAACCGGTCGCCGTGCCAGGCCACGCTGTCGCGCCCGTCGCGGTAGTAGCAGCACCCGGCGGTCAGGAACGGCTCGCCCAGCTCCGACCGGTAGTGCTCCGAGAGCGCGTCGCGCGCCCCGTCGAGCAGGGGGTGGGGGAGCGGCTCGCCCTCACCGTACGTGTGCACCAGCCGGGGCACGTCGACCACCCGGTCGTACATCTGTCGTCGCTCGGCCCGCCACGGCACGTCGGCCACCAGCCGCTCGAGCACCTCGTCGGCCCCGGACACGAAGTCACGGCGTACCTCGACCCAGGCACCGCGGGTCAGCGGGTGGCGCTCGGTGTCGGTCAATGAGCCCAGCCCGGCGGCCGGCGTCTCGAAGAGCGTGCCCTGGAAGTCCACGCACCCGAGGATAGCACCGGATCGAACAGATGTTCGATCCGTCTGGCCGCCCGAGATCCCTCCGTGTGTTCCTCGCACCGGCCGTCGTGATCGGAGTGCCGGCTGCGGTGCCGCCGGCCCACCAGGTGGCTCGCCACTCGATCCGCCGCCTGACCTGCACGGGAGCCGCGATCTCGCCCCCGATCGAGGGGTTCCGGCGCGGATCTCCCCCGACCACGACGTCCGGACGTCCTAGACTCGCGGCCGTGGATGAGGTGGCCGTGCCTCTCGGAACGACGTTGAAGCACGTCCAGGTGCGCGAATACGTCCGCGACCTGATCCAGGATCTTCCCGAGGGCGCCCCGGCACCCTCGGAGCGCGAGCTGATGCAGCACTTCGGCGTGGCGCGGATGACCGTGCGCCAAGCGATCGACGCGCTCGTCGCCGAGGGTCTGCTCGAGCGCGCACCGGCGCGCGGCACCTTCGTGTGCAAGAGCCCGAGGTTCATCTCGAGACCGATGTCGTTCACCGAGGACGCCCAGGCCCGCGGCTGGGACGTGACCACGGAGACCCTCCAGTCCGGGCTCGGCCAGGCCGGCCCCGGCGTCGCCAAGGCGCTCGGCATCACGCCGGGCGACTCCGTCGTCCACTGGCGACGTCGTCGCCGACACGCCGAGGTCCCGCTGTGCTACCAGGACGTGTACCTCAACGAGATCCTGCTCCCCGGCTTTCTGCAGACCGGACTTCCCGACAGCCTCTACTCGCAGCTGGCCGCTCGCGGGCTGCGGCCGACGGCCGCGGAGGACAAGCTGACCGCGGACCTCGCGAACGCGGTCGACGCCGACCTGCTCGACCTCAAGATGGGCCAACCGGTGCTCCGCCACTCGCGCCGCGGTCTCGTCGGCGACGTCGTGATCGAGCTGTCGCGCTCGGTGTACGCCGGCTCCCGGTTCACCTGGTGGAGCCCGCTGACCATCAGCCGGTGAGGCCGGCCGGGCCGACGTCTCCCAGGTGACCCAGCGGGGCGACCGCGAGTCCCGACTCCTCGCACACCCACTGCGGCGACGGACCGCCGATGTCCGGCTCGATGTACAGGGAGTGCTCCGGCGCCTCCGGGTCGCAGGCCAGGCACATCGGCCATCGCCCGACGCTCTCGAACAGCGCGTCCTGCACGTCCTGCGCGACCAGCCCGGCGACGTACACCGTGCCTTCCGGCCACTGGTCGGCCCACCAGCCGCGGTTGGCGCACGCGTCCTCGAGGGCATCGACCGCCTCCGGGGTGGCGCGCTGACGGGCCACGAGGTCGGCCAGTACCAGGGCCCGGGCGGCCAGCAGGAGGGTGTCGTCCACATCTCGATTCTGCAACGCAGTCCATGAGCGGGCTCCCGAACGCCCCACCTCAGCGCGGACGGGCGGGTCG
>DASYES010000256.1:0-2923 GCA_036498885.1 Pseudonocardia sp. | reverse complement strand
CCGCCGCTGTGGTCTCGCTGCTGGTCAGTCGCAGGCCGGTTCGTGCCCCGCCGTCCGTGAACAGCCGCCTGCCGGAGCCCACCACCACGGGGGCGATCATCAGCCGGATCGTGTCGACCAGCCCGGCGGCCAGCATCGACTGAGCAAGCCGCGCGCTGCCGTGGATCTGCAGCTCCCGACCTGGCTGCCGCGTCAGCTCGGCGACCTGCGCCACGACGTCTCCGGACAGGATCGTCGTGCGCGCCCAATCGGCCTGACGCAGACTCTGGGATGCCACGTACTTGGGGATGCTGTTCATCCTGTCGGCGAACGGGTCGTCCGGATCGGAAATCGGCCAGAAGCTCGCGAAGCCGGCGTAGGTACGCGCGCCGAACAAGCACGCATCCGCCTCGTCGAACCATGCCCCGGCCACCTGGAAGAAATCCTCGTCCAGGTAGGGCATGAGCCAGCCGCCGCGCGTGAACCCGTCGCTGCTGTCCTCGTCGGGAGACCCGGGGCTCTGCGAAACCCCGTCCAGCGACAGGTACCCCGTCAACGTCAACCTCACCAGGCTTCTCCTCGTCCGCGGCACCGGCGCACCGACCCGCCGAGGACCGGCGCCGTCCGGGAAGCTCGTTGGCACGCCAGGGGTTCAGCCGCCTTCCCGCCGACGCGCCGACCCACGCCCGCTGATCTTAACGTCGCATCGGGTCGCCGGACGCGACTCACGGCCGACGCCCGGCTTGCCCGTGTCGTCTCCCGCGCCGGTTCGGCCCGAAAATCACGCCCTTGCGACAGCGGCGATCGGACCGGCCGGCGGGCGGTCGTGCCGCCAACGCCGCTCGGCAGGCTCAGCGCAGCTCGGCAAGCGCACCGGCCAGGGCATCGACCGCGAACGCCAGCTCGTCCTCGCTGATCACCAGCGGTGGCGAGAGCCGGATCGTCGAGCCGTGGGTGTCCTTGACCAGCACGCCGCGCCGCACGAGTGCCTCGCCGACGTCCCGCCCGCTCCCCAGCCGTGGGTCGATGTCGACGCCGGCCCACAGCCCGCATCCGCGCACGGCGACCACGCCGTGGCCCACGAGCCCCGCCAGTCGCCCCTGGAGCACATCGCCCAGGTGGGCCGCCCTGGCGAGCATCCCGTCCGGACCGGTGTCGGTCAGCAGCTCGACCACGGCCCGGCCGACCGCACACGCGAGGGGGTTGCCGCCGAAGGTGCTGCCGTGCTGCCCCGGCTGCAGCACCCCGAGCACCGCGGCGTCGGCGACCACGGCCGACAGCGGCACGATCCCGCCGCCGAGCGCCTTGCCGAGCAGGTAGACGTCGGCGTCGGTCCCTGCGCCGCGGGTGGCCAGCACGTGCCCGGTGCGTCCGAGGCCGGACTGCACCTCGTCGGCGACGAAGAGGACGCCCGTTTCGTCGCAGATCTCACGGACCGCCGCCAGGTATCCAGCGGGCGGAACGACCACGCCGGCCTCGCCCTGCACGGGCTCGATCAGCACCGCGACCGTGTCGGGCGTGATCGCCGCGCTCAGCGCGTCCGGATCGCCGTAGGGGACGACGTCGAAGCCCGGGGTGAACGGCCCGAACCCGCCGCGTGCGTCCGGGTCGGTGGAGAAGCTGACGATGCTGATGGTGCGCCCGTGGAAGCCGCCGTCCGCCACGACGATCCGCGCACGGCCGGGAGGTACACCCTTCACCTCGTAGCCCCACTTGCGCACGACCTTGAGTCCGCTCTCGACCGCCTCGGCGCCGGTGTTCATCGGCAGGACGAGCTGCTTGCCGACGAGCGCGGCGAGCTCCGCGCAGAACGGGCCGATCTGGTCGCTGCCGAACGCGCGGCTGGTGAGCGTCACGCGGTCGAGCTGGCGATGGGCCGCGGCAACCAGCGCGGGGTGGCGGTGGCCGAAGTTCAGCGCGGAGTAGCCGGCCAGGCAGTCGAGATACCGGCGGCCTTCCACGTCGGTGACCCAGGCGCCGTCGGCGTGCGCGACCACCACCGGCAGCGGGTGATAGTTGTGCGCCGAGTGCTCCTGCATGAGGAGCTCGTGGTGCGCCGTGGCGTTCGCCTCCGCGGCGCCGGTCGGCGTGTCGTCCTCGGTGATCATCGTCATGGCCGTACCTCCAGCGTGCAGCACTTGGGTCCACCGCCGCCCTTGCGCAGCTCGGACATCTCGACCGGGACAGGCACGAACCCGCGCTCAGCGAGCTGGGCGGCGAGCCGGGTCGCCTCCGCGGGCAGGACGACGTGGCGACCGTCGCTCACGGCGTTGAGCCCGAGCACCGCGGCGTCGATGGGGTCGGCGACGAGCGCTGCGGGGAAACGCTTGCGCAGCACCGTCTGGGACTCCCGGGTGAACGCCTCCGGCAGCCAGGCGATCGTGTCCTCGTCGAGCACCGCCATCGCCGTGTCGAGGTGGTAGTAGCAGGGATCGACCAGCTCGAGCGACACCACGGGCCTGCCCAGCACGGCTGCTGCCTCGGCATGGGCTCGCGGATCGGTGCGGAACCCGGTGCCGGCGAGCACCACGGCGCCGGCCCGACCGCCCAGCACGAGCAGATCGCCCTCTCCCTCGTTCACGAACTCCGGCTCGACGACACGCGTGAAACCGGCCGCCCGGAACCATTCGCGGTGCGCGATGGCCTCCGCGGCCCGTTCGCGATGGCGGAACCGTGCGCCGAGCACGACACCGCCCACGACGGTGGCGCCGTTGGCCGCGTAGACCATGTCGGGCAGGCCCGGGACCGGATCGAGCAGGTCGACCTGGTGGCCGAGGTCGAGGTAGGTGCGACGCAGGGTGTCCCACTGGGCCACCGCCAGGTCACGGTCGACCGGGACGCCGGGCTGCATCCACGGGTTGATCGCATACTCGACGGCGAAGTGCACCGGCGCGCACATGAGGTAGTGGCGGCGGGTGGCGGTGCGCTCGGCGGCTTCGCTCGC
>DASYES010000255.1:0-4806 GCA_036498885.1 Pseudonocardia sp. | reverse complement strand
ATGCCTTTGCTGGCCTGCTCGTTCGGCGGGCTGCTCGCGCTGCTGTGGCCGCGGTGGTCGCCCGCCGCGCTGACGGCGGGCGCCGCGGTATCCGCGATGCTGCTTCCGGCCGAGGCGCGCGTCGCGTTCAACGGGGTGGGGCTGGCTTTCGGTGGCGCAGGCGCGCTGTTGATCGTCCTGTTCGGCATGACGCTGCTGCCGATCGTCGAGATCTTCCTCCCCCGAGGCGAGGTGGGCAGGCGCGCAGGCGTCGGGCTACCGGCTGTCGCCGCCCTGCTGGCGGTGGCGCTGCTCGGGACCGGGCTGGTCGTCGACAGGCCCGACGGGGCGCACCCCCAGCGCTCCCACCTCGCCTACGTCCTCGACGCCGACGCGGGCACGGCGCACTGGGTCAGCGCCGAAGCGGCGCCGACCGGGTGGACCGGGCGTTACGTGAACACCCGGGACACCGCCGCGCTCCCGGCCGGGTATGCGCGGGGCGACCTGTGGACCGGTCAAGCCGTGCCGATCCGGGCCGAGGGGCCGGCCGTGACCGGCTCCCGCACCGGCGACACGCTGCGGCTGCACGTGTCGTCCCGGCGCGGGGCGTCGGGTATGACCCTGCGGATCGAGCGGCCGATCTCCGAGGCGAGCGCCCGCGCACCGGGCAGCGCTGCGGTGACCGTTCCGGTGGCGGGGATGCGCGCCGGCACATGGCCGGGGGAGATCCGATTCCGCGACCTGCCCCCCGAGGGCGTCGATATCGACATGCGCCTGCCCCCGGGCCCGGTCCGTGTCACGGCGATCGACGAGACGCACGGGCTGGCGCACGCACCCGGGTTCGTCGCACGTCCCCCGGACGTCGAAGCAGGCACCCGTGAAGACGGAGATCTCGTCGCAGTGACGCGAACCGTTTCCTTCTGAGGATCGACGGCCGGGAGGCGGGCCGAAACTAGGCCGTGTCGAGAAAGCCCCTGATCGCGGTCTTCGATCAGTACTTCCTGAGCACGGCCTAGCCCGCTCGCCTGCTCGGAGCCGCCCGATTCAGCACACCCGGCCGATCGGTCACGCCGATCAGTTCGGTGAGCGTCGGGTGGCCCGCGGCCAGGAGCGCGGCGTCCTTGCCGGATTCGAGCGGCGTCGACATCTCCGCCGACTCGGAGTGCAGCGCCTCCCCGCGTTCCCCGGTGCGGTGGCCGACGCGCACCTGGACCCTGCCGAACGTCGAGAGCCCGGCTTCACGCAGCTCCCCGACCTCGGCGACGGGCAGGTTGGGCACGTTCAGCGACAGGGCGGCGGGGTCCGGGGCGGCGAGCAGCACATCGAGCACCTCGGGCAGGAGGTGAAGCACGGTGTCCCAGTGGGGGTTCTCCGGCGCCGGGTCGGCGAGGTCCAAAGACACGGCCAGCCCGCGCCACCCGTGCATCAACCCGGCGAGCACCGCGTTCACCGTGCCGGAGTGCAGCACCGCGTGGCCGAGGTTCGCCCCGAGGTTGATGCCGGACAGCACGACATCCGGCTCCGGGTCCAGCCAGCCGCGCCCGGCCGAGTGCACGATGAACGCCGGGTGCCCCTCCACCGCGTAGGCCGGGACGCCGGGCAGGCCGGCGAGCTCCCGGCGGTGCACGCGGGTGCGGTTGCCGTCACGGATCGAGAGCACCGACCCCCCGACACCGCTGGCGTCGACGTGCGGCGCGGCGACGACCACCTCGAACCCAGCGGCACGCGCTCCGTCGGCGAGCGCGTGCAGCCCGGGGGAGTCGATGCCGTCGTCGTTGGTGATCAGGGCACGGAGACGTCGCGAATGGGCCACCAGTTCACCGTAAGGGAGGAAGGTGACCTGAGGGCGACGCGCCCGTGACCCGCACCGGTCCCCGCCGCCACGGACGTAGGCTCCGCCAGTGGTCACCCGCATCCCCATGCCCCCCACGGGCGAGCAGTTCGAGATCCGCTCCGGCGACGTCCGCGCGGTCGTCACCGAGGTCGGTGCGGGCCTTCGGGCCTTCGAGTCGGACGGTCGCCCGTACATCGAGACGTTCGACGAGTCGGCGCGCCCACCGCGCGGGTCGGGCAACGTCCTCGTCCCGTGGCCCAACCGCACTGCGCACGGGCGCTGGACGTGGAACGGGCAGCCGCAGCAGCTCTCGCTGAGCGAGCCCGCGGCAGGCAACGCGATCCACGGGCTGCTCCGCCATGCCTTCTACCGCACGGGGGAGCTCACGCCGGACACCGTCACGCTGCACGCCGTGGTCGCTCCGCAGCCCGGCTGGCCCGTGCCGCTCGACACCAGCGTGCGGTTCGCCGTGCGAGCTGACGGGCTCACCGTCACCCACCGCGTGCGCAACGTGGGGGCCGATCCGGTCCCCTTCGGCGTCGGGGCGCACCCGTACCTGCGGGCAGGGGATGACGCCACCGACGACTGCGTGCTCACGCTGGCGGCCGCGTCGACACTCCCGCTGGAAGGCGGCCTGCCCACGGGCCCCACCGAGCCCGCCGAGGGCGATCTCGACTTCCGGGCAGGCCGGCCGATTCGCGGCCGTGAGCTCGACCACGCCTTCGGGGACTGCGCACCTGCCGAGGGGGACACGGTGGTCCGCCACCGGCTGACCGGACGCAGCGCCGGCGTCGAGCTGTGGGCCGATCCCGACTTCGCCTGGGTGCAGGTCTTCACCCCGGACGACCACCCCGGCCGGGGCCGGGCGGTCGCCGTCGAGCCGATGACCTGCCCTCCGGACGCGCTGAACTCCGGAACCGGGCTGCTCGTCGTCGAGCCGGGCCAGACGTGGACCGGGAGCTGGGGCATCCGACCTCTGTAGAGCTCCGGCTCATCGATGGCACGCCCGCCGCGTGACAGGATTCGGGCGGTAACCGCCGGCTCAGTTCAGGCGGGCGCGCAGGGCGCGGGCCGCGGTGCGCAGCAGCTCGGCCCGCTCCGGCGAGGCCTCCGGAAGCTGCGCCTCCAGCACACGGGCGCCGTCGATCCAGCGGGCCTGGTCGCCCAGTGCGCCGGCCAGCTCGAGCAGGTCGGGGAGCCCGGCGCCGGGTAGAGCGAGCCGCATCCGCACCACCCATTCCAGGTCGTCCGGACGTCGCCGGGCCCGGTAGATCAGGCGGAGGTTCTCGAGCATCCGCAGCAGGATCGACGGCGTCGCGGCGGTGGCCAGCAGGTGCGGCCCGAACGGCACCTCGGGGCCCGCTCCCGACGCCGTGCGGAACAGGGCCTCGGCGGCCGCGTCGTCGAGCTCGACACCACCGTTGAACACGTCGAGGAGGACCTGCGAGTCGACCGCCCGCACGAGGAAGTGCCCGGGCATGCCCACACCTTCCAGTTCGATCCCGGCCCGCCTGCCGACCTCGATCGCGACCACGGCCAGTGTGATCGGTATGCCCAGCCTGCGTTCGAGGACGTGGTGGAGCAGCGAGTTGCGCGGGTCGTGGTAGTCGCGGACGTTCCCGGCGAACCCCTCCTCGACGAACAACCGGCCCACCAGCGTGTCGAGCGAGGTGACGCCGTCGGCGAGGCGGTCCAGCTCGCCCAGCCAGCGCCCGGTGTCCAGGTCGGCGTCGGCCCCCGCGGCCAGGGCGAGCGCGGCACGGTCCAGCGGCGGGTCGGGGCGCCCGACCAGCTCGGCGAAGCGCGCCACTGTGTCCACCTCGACATGGTGAACCTCGCGGACGTCGTACGTCGACGTTCGGCACGGTTTACCGCGACTCCGTGACCCGGGTCTCGTCAGGCGCGCATCTGCACCCGGATGACGGTGTTGCCGGGCTCGCTCCACACCTCGAGCGCGTCGGCCACCTCCGAGGCGAGCCAGAGGCCACGTCCCCGGGCGCCGTCCCGGGGCGGGATCGTCATGCCGGGGAACGGAACGCTCATGCAGCCGTGGTCGGCGACCTCGGCGACGACGTCGGGCTGGTCCCACATCCGCAGCCGGCCCCGGCCCGCGCCGTGCTCGACGCTGTTCGATGTCAGTTCGTTCACGGCGAGCGCGAGATCGGCGCCGCGGTCGGCGTCGAGTCCGGCCGCCTCGGCGACCCGGAGGACCAGGTGACGCAGATCGATCAGATCGTCCCGGCCGAAGGAGAGCTCCGCGACCGGAGGGCCGAGGGAGGGCGGCGGTGGCGGCGGGTAGTCGACCACCGCCTCCTCCGGCTGCCGATAGAGCTTGCTGTGCTCGGGACCATCGGTCGTGGCAACGAGCGGATGGGTGGCCTCCACGGTGGGCAGGTCCGCGACGTCGTGCGCGACGGGGCACAGCACCGTGATCGGCAGCCCGGCGGTGGCCACGTTCACCCCGATGTCCAGCCGAGCCCAATGGTGAGGTCCACGATCGACCTCCAGCAGCTGGTTCAGGACCAGCGCACGACCGCCCGGGTTGGTGATCCGCCTGCTCGTCCTGGCCCACCGCACGGCCACCGTGAAGGCCGGCATCCTGTGCACCTCGAACGGGTCCTGGAAATCCACCTCTGCCGAGTCGCTCCCGAGCGCGCGGCGCAGACGCACGCCGGTGGCCTCGTCGAGCACCGCGACGACCGGATCTCCCGCCGACACGGCGGCCGCGACCCGCGGAGCCAACCGTTCGATGAGATGAGCGGTGGAGGAGTACGGCACCGCCTCGTGCCACGCGCCATCGGGTCGCGAGGGCGTCGTCCTCTCCGCTGCGGTCCCCATTCACGTCCCGTCCCTGCCGGTGATGCTGACTTATAGGCGCGTACCCGCTCGGAACAGGGCGAACCCACCCAGTCACGTATGGCAGGGTGGATCAGCGGTCGAGATCCCCCTGTGCCACGGTGGATCAGCGGAGTAGGAGATCAGGATGACGATGC
>DASYES010000254.1:0-2502 GCA_036498885.1 Pseudonocardia sp. | reverse complement strand
TTGTCATACAGTCAGGTGAGCATTCGCAGCGAGGGGTGGGTTATGCCGGAGCAGTCCCTGAGGGGCCGGGTCGCCGTCGTCACGGGCGCTGCCGGCGGGATCGGCAGCGCCACTGCGGCGCGGCTGTCCCGTGCAGGCGCCGCCGTCGTCCTGGTCGATCTCGACGGCGAGGCCGCGGCGCAGTTCGCCGCGGGCCTCGACGGCGACGCGATCGGCGTGCAGGCCGACGTGTCGAGCGAGGAGGACGTCGAGCGCTACATGGATGCCGCGGTGGAGCGGTTCGGGCGGGTGGATCTCCACCACCTCAACGCCGGGATCCCGGGCTCGCCCACAGCGCTGCCCGACCTGGCCGTCGAGGAGTTCGACCGCGTGATCGCGGTGAACATGCGGGGGACGTTCCTCGGGCTGCGGGCCGCGTTCCGCCAGTACGTCCTGCAGGGCGGAGGCGGTGCGATCGCCGTCACGGGATCCATTGCCAGCCTGCGGGGCAGCTCGGACCTGCTGCCCTATCACGCCTCGAAGCACGGGGTGCTCGGCTTGATGCGCAATGCCGCGGTCTACGGCGGTCCGCTTGGCGTGCGGGTCAACGCCGTGGCGCCCGGCATCGTGCCCACCGCGCTCTTCGGCTCCGGGGGTGGTCCCGGGGGCAGTTCCGACATGGTGCAGCGCGCCTCGACCACCCCGCTGCGCAGGGCGGGCACCCCCGACGAGATCGCGTCCGTCGTCGCCTTCCTGCTGAGCGACGACGCCGCGTACATCACCGGCGAGGTGGTCTCGATCGACGGGGGCGCCTCGATCGTGAACAGCGTGCGGCCCTCCGGCGGTGCGGGGGCGTGGGACACCGCCGAGCTGGATGCGCGCACCGCTCCGCGTGCCTAGTCGCACACAGATCTTGCTCGGCCCAAGATTGTATGACAGTCTGGCGATCGAACAAGCAGACGGAGTGCTGGCGAGGGAGTGTGCGATGGCGCACGGCGCAGGGGACACCACCCCTGAGATGGACGTCGGTCGGTCGTGAGCGTTCCCGCGTTCGCGCTGATGGGCACGGTGGTGGTCGCCGCACTCGGCACGCTCGCTCTGGTGCGGTGGCTCCCGGGGACCGCGGGCCGCGCGCTGGACGCCGCCGGGGCCGTGCCCGCAGGATCGACCCGATGAACACGGGATACGAGGTGCTCGCCGTCCGCTACGGGGCACGGATCGCGAGCAAGGCGGAGAACTACCTGAACTACCACGTGTACGGCGAGCCCGACGCCGAATTCCCGATGGACTACTACTTCTGGGTCGTCCGCGACGGAGAACGCACGATCCTCTTCGACTGCGGGTTCGGGGCCGAGGCAGGCCGGCGGCGCGGGCGCACCCTGCTCGTCGATCCGGTCACCGCACTCACGGCACTCGGCATCGACCCCGCCACGGTCACCCAGCTCGTCGTCACGCACGCGCACTACGACCACATCGGGAACCTGCAGAGCTTCCCGGCTGCGGAGATCGTGATCGCCCGGCGCGAGTTCGAGTTCTGGACCGGCCCCTACGCCGGGCGCATCCAGTTCGCGCACTCGACCGAGCCCGATGAGCTCGACCGGCTGGCTGCGGCAGCAGCGCAGGGCAGAGTGCGGATGGTCGACGAGACGCTCGACCTCGCACCGGGTATCGAGCTGGTGGTGGTCGGCGGCCACACCCCCGGGCAGCTCGTGGCGCAGGTCGGCGTCCACGACGAGGACGGCGGGCCGGGCGCGGTGATCCTGGCCGCCGACGCGCTGCACTTCTACGAGGAGCTCGAGCGGGATCGCCCGTTCTTCGTGGTGGCCGACCTGCTGGACATGTACCGCGGCTTCGACACGCTGCGCGAGATGAGCGAGGACCCGGGGCGGCTGCTCGTCGCGGGTCACGACGCCGACGTGCCCGACCGGTTCCCGGACCGGGTGCCCGGCCTGCCCGGCGAGCTCGCCGACCTGGTCGTGCGGGTCGCCGGACGAACCGAGAAGTCGTGAGTGGAGGAGGTGGTGTGATGAGCAAGCCGACAGTCGGGATGGTCGGACTGGGCAACATGGGCGGCCGCATGGCGCGACGCCTGGTCGACGCCGGGGTGCCGGTCGTCGGGTTCGACGCGCAGCGCGCGCGGGTGGAGGCGGCCGGCGCGAAGCCGGTCGGTGATCCTGCCGAGGTGGCGCGCGCGGCCGAGGTGATCCTGATGTCGCTTCCCGACAGCCACGTCGTCGAGCCGGTGGTGCGCGGTCCGAACGGGCTGCTTGCCGGAGCATCGGCGGGCGCCACGATCGTCGACCTGTCGACGGCGGCTCCGTCCTCCACGGTGGCCCTGCACGCCGAGGCGAAGAAGATGGGCGTCCGGTATCTGGACGCGGGTATCTCGGGGGGAGCGGCCGCCGCCGAGAAGGGCACGCTCACGATCATGGCGGGCGGTGACGCCGCGGTGCTCGATGAGATCCGGTGGGTGTTCGAGCCGCTCGCCGCCCACGTGCACCACATGGGGGCGTCCGGTGCGGG
>DASYES010000253.1:0-7470 GCA_036498885.1 Pseudonocardia sp. | reverse complement strand
CGGGCGCGAACCTGATCTCCATTTCGCATTCGACGACGTCGCAGCGGCCCCATCGGGAATCTCCTGGTCATTGACGTCCCGCCGGAGGAACGGTCGCGGTATCCGAGCACGGCAACCGCGGAGGTTCAGGGCGCACGGCGAGCACATCACCGTGCCGGAGTGGGCGTCTACCTGCAGCGGCTGCCCGGGGCCCTCAGGCCTGCGCGCGCGGCGCGTGCGTGGAGTCGCGGACCTCACCGACGTAGGTCTCGACGAGGTCCTCCATCGCCACGAGCCCGACCGTCCCCCCGCGGCCGTCCACCGCGCGGCCCAGGTGGGCGCGGGCGCGGCGCAACACGGCGAGCGCCTCGTCGAGCCGGACGGATACCGGTACCTCGGGCAGGCCACGGATCCGCTCGACCGGCACGGCGGCGTCGGGGTCGTCGACGAGGTCCAGGATGTCCTTGACGTGGAGGTATCCGGCGAAATGTCCGTCGGTGGCCCGGACCGGGAACCGGGAGAACCCGGTGTCGGCGACGCTGCGCGCCACGTCGTCGACCGTCGGGTTGACCGGCAGCGCCACCAGCTCCTCGCTCGGTACGAGGACGTCGCCGACGGTGGCCTCGGCCGAGCTGAGCGTGCGGCTGAGGCGGCGGGACTCGTGGTCGTCGAGCAGGCCTTCGCGGCCCGATTCGGCGATGAGGTCCGCGAGCTCGCCGGTGGTGAAGGACGTCTCGAGCTCGTCGCGCGGCTCCACCCCCAGGAGCCGCAGCACGCCGTTGGCCATCACGTTGAACAGCTCGATCAGCGGCCGCATCGCGGTGGTGAAGAGCAGGAACGGCGGCACCAGCCAGATCGCGGTGCGCTCAGGTCCGGCGATGGCGATGTTCTTGGGCACCATCTCGCCGAGGAGGATGTGCGCGACGACCACGATGGCCAGTGACACCGCGAACGCGATGGGGTGCAGCAGGGCGTCCGGCATGCCCAGCCAATGCAGTGGCCGCTCGATGAGGTGAGCCACCGCCGGCTCGCCGAGCCGGCCGAGAAGCAGCGAGCAGATCGTGATGCCCAGCTGCGACGCCGCGAGCATCCGGGACAGGTCGGCGCCGGCTTTCAGCACGGTCCGGGCGGCCGCCGTGCCGGACGCCGCCATCGCCTCGAGCCGGTCGCGGCGGGCGGAGATCAGCGAGAACTCGGCGCCGACGAAGAAGGCGTTGGCGGCGAGCAGTGCGATCGCCGCCAGCAGCGCGAGCAGGTCGTTACCCATGGGCGGCCTCCTGCCGAGCGGGGGGCGCGGGGTCGGGGGCGGTGCTGGCGCGAGCCAGGCGCAGCTCGGCGATGCGGTTGCGGTCGCGGCGCATGACGGTGAGCCGCCATCCGTCCACGTCGATGTCCTCTCCGACGTCGGGGATGTGCCCCAGCTGGGCGAGCACCAGCCCGGCCAGCGTCTCGTAGTCGCCGTCGGGCATCTCGAACCCGGTGGCATCGGCCACCTCGTCGCTGCGGAGCAGGCCCGACACGAGCCAGCTGCCCCGGCCCAGTGGGCGTACCTGTGCCTGCTCGGCGCGGTCGTGCTCGTCGCGTACGTCGCCGACGATCTCCTCGACGAGGTCTTCGAGGGTGACGATGCCCGCTGTGCCGCCGTACTCGTCCACGACCACGGCGAGCTGCAGGCCGGAGCTGCGGAGCCGGGTGAGCAGCTCGTCGCCGTCGAGCGACTCCGGGACCGTCGGGACGGTCTGGACGATGCCGCGCAGGGCGACGTCGTCCCGCTCGGAGGCCGGCACGCCGAAGGCCTGCTTCACGTGCACCACGCCGAGCACGGAGTCCGGGTCGCGGTCGTGCACGATGAAACGTGAGAAGCCGCTGCGCCGGGCCAGCGCCACCAGGTCGGCCACGGTGTCGTCGGCGTCGAGGGACTCGACCCGTACCCGGGGGGTCATCAGGTCCTCGGCGACACGGTCGGTGAACCGCAGCGAGCGGTCCAGCAGGGTGGCGGTGCCGGCGTCCAGGGTGCCGTGCTGTGCGCTGGAGCGGACCAGCGAGCTGAGCTCGCTCGGCGAACGTGCCGAGCGCAGCTCCTCGGCGGGTTCGATCCCGAGCCGCCGCACGACGGTGTTGGCGGCGCCGTTGAGCCCCGTGATGAGCCAGCGGAACGCGTGGGCGAAGCCGCTCTGCAACCAGACCACGGCGCGCGCGGTGCGCAGTGGGTCGGCGATGGCCAGGTTCTTCGGAACGAGCTCGCCGAACACCATCGACAGCGCCGTGGCGAACAGCAGCGACAACACGGTGGCGGTCCCCGCGGCCATCCCGTCCGACAGACCGATCGCGCTGAGTGCCGGACGGAACAGCGAGGCGATGGCGGGTTCGGCGATGTATCCGGTGACCAGCGTGGTGACGGTGATGCCGAGCTGGCTACCGGAGAGCTGGAACGACAGCGCGCGATGGGCCTTCTGTACGGCGCGGGCGCGCCGGTCGCCGACCTCGGCGACGTGACCGTCGACCTGGCTGCGCTCCAGCGCGGTGAGGGCGAACTCGGACGCCACTGATATGGCCGTGCCCAGGGTGAGCAGGGCGACGGCGACCAGCCCGAGGATCGACCACAGGACGCTCATCGGCCGCGCCGACGACGGACATGACCGCAGGGCGGACGGACGGAGTGCCGGGATGGACCCGGCCTTCTACTGCAACCCGGCTCGGCGGGGTGTGCACGGGGCACAGGCGTGCTCCTCGTCAGACGGAGCCCCCATCTTAAATCGCGCTGCCCGCAGGGGCAGACCCACGTCGGACCGCACGATTTCCGGACGTCGCGCCGGTCACGTCTCGAAGCGGTGACCGGTCCGGGGGATCTAAGTTGCACGGTCATGGACGGCAGTCGCAATGGTGCGCGCGAAGCGTCCTCGCCGTTCGTGGACTTCGACAGGGCGGCGTGGGCGAAGCTTGGCGAGAACACCCCACTCCCGCTCACGGCCGAGGAGCTCGACCAGGTGCGGAGTCTCGGTGACGAGGTCGACCTCGACGAGGTCCGTGAGGTGTACCTGCCGCTGTCGCGGCTGCTCACCATGCATGTCCAGGAGGGTGGACGGCTCTACCGGGCGTACCGGACGTTCCTGGGCGCCCGGACCGCGCGCACCCCGTTCGTGATCGGGATCGCAGGGTCGGTGTCTGTGGGTAAGTCCACAACGGCTCGGCTGATGCGGCTCCTGCTCGCCCGCTGGCCACAGCACCCGCGCGTGGAGTTGGTGACGACCGACGGGTTCCTGCATCCCAACGCCGCGCTGGAGCGGCGTGGGCTGATGTCGCGCAAGGGCTTTCCTGAGTCGTACGACCGGCGGGCGCTGCTGCGGTTCGTCACCGAGGTCAAAGCCGGGCGCGCCGAGGTGACGGCGCCGGTCTACTCGCACCTGGTGTACGACATCCTTCCCGAGGAGCGGCTCACGGTGCACCGTCCGGACATCCTCCTGCTGGAGGGTCTCAACGTGCTCCAGCCGGCCCAGCCTGCGCGCGAGGGCGGCGCGGCGCTGGCGGTGAGCGACTTCATCGACTTCTCCGTCTACGTCGACGCGGCGACGGACGACATCCGGCGGTGGTACGTGGAGCGTTTCCTGCGGCTGCGGGAGACCGCGTTCCGCGATCCCGAGTCCTACTTCCGCCGTTACGCGGCGTTGGACGAGGCCGGAGCGATCGCGCGGGCGGAGAGCATCTGGGAAGAGATCAACGGGCCGAATCTGGAGCGGAACATCATGCCCACACGGGGCCGTGCGAGCCTCGTGCTCCGCAAGGGTCCGAAACACAACATCACCGGCATCCGGCTACGGAAAGTGTGACCGACGCGACCGCCGGGAGCAGGCCTGGCACGATGGTCGGATGACCAGCGTTGACCACGTCGACACCGACGAGCAGACCGAGCTCGCAGCCCGGCTGCGTCTGGTCGTCGGGAGGCTGAACCGCCGTATCCGGATCGATGGGCGGGAATCGATCCCGCCATTACAGCTGTCCGCGCTGGTCACTGTGGAACAGCACGGACCGCTGCGGCTCTCGGAGCTCGCGCGACGCGAGGCCGTGACGGCCCCGACGATGAGCAGAGTGCTCGCGTCCCTGGACGAGCAGGGCCTCGTGATCCGCACTCCGGACCCCAACGACGCCCGGGGTGTACGGATCGTGCTGTCCGACCAGGGTGCCGCCCGGCTGGCCGAGGTGCGTTCGCACCGCACGGCGTTGGTGGCCCGGCGCCTGGCCCGCCTCGATCCCGAGCAGCGTCGCTGCCTCGACGAGGCGCTCCCGGCGCTCGAGGCCCTGCTGGTGGACGAGCCGAACTGAGCGCGTTCCGGCCTGGATCAGGCCGGCTCGCCGTCGACCAGCACCCGCAGGTCGTCGTGCATGAAGCTCACCTGGCCGGCGATCCGCAGCGACTCCGGCAGTGGCTCCGGGTAACTCCAGGCGGCGTCGGTGAGCTCCCGGCCGTCCGGCAGCCGGACCGACCAGTAGCTCGCGTCGCCCTTGTACGGGCAGTACGTGCTGGTGGTGGTGGCCTCGAGTGGCACCGCCACGTCCTCGGGCGAGAGGTACCAGCGCAGCGGGTACCCGGTCTCGGCGAGCACCAGGGCGGCCGCCGACTCGGCGACGACCGTGTCGCCGGCGAGCACCTGCACGTGGCGGCTTGACCGGCGCACATCCACCCGGTGGTAAGGGTCGGTCAGTGCGCGCACCGGTTCGTCCTCGTCGAACCAGGCGTCGGCGGCCTCCCAGTACAGCGAGGCGTAGCCGGCCAGCCAGGAGGCCGCGGGCGTCGGGTCCGGGTACGTCCACAGCGCGTTCTCCACCACACGGTCTCCCACCCGCAAGGACCGGTACGTGGCGTCGCCCTTGAACGGGCAGTGCGTCGTGAGGTCGCTCGGGAGGAACGCCGAGGCGTCGAGGTCGGCGTCGGGAACGTAGAGCCGGGCAGGTAGCGCGGTCTCGTGGAGCAGGACGCCGTGGGTGGTGTCGAGCACCGTCCGGCCGGCGAACTCGGCCCGTACCCGGCGTGGGAACGGGTGCATGAGAAGTTTGTGGGCGGGTCCGTCGATGCGGTAGTTGACGGTCTTCGGCGCACCTGCCGACAGCGGCGCGTCGTTGCGAGTCAGGCCCATGGGAAGCCCAACGCCGCATCGGGCGCCGAGCTTCCCATGGGACCGCGGGTGGGTCTGCCGGCTCAGACGGCGAGGCTCACGTGGTAGTCGGTCAGGAAGGACTCGAGCGTGAGGATCTGCTCGAGGGCCCACCGGTTGCCGAACACTGCGCCGCTGTCGGGCGCGTCCAGCTCTGCACGGGCCCGGTCGACATCGAGCAGGGGTGCCACTGCGGAGTCGCGGTTCGTCAGCAGAGCGGTGAACTGGGAGCGCAGCATCTGGTCGTAGGCCGGGTCCTGGGTGGACGGGTAGGGGCTCTTGACCCGCTGCACCACCGACTGTGGCAGCAGGTCGGCGGTGGCGGCCCGCAGCAGGCTCTTCTCGCGCCCGTCGAAGGTCTTGTGCGCCCACGGTGTGCCGAACACGTACTCGACGAGGCGGTGGTCGCAGAAGGGCACGCGCACCTCGAGACCCACGGCCATGCTCATCCGGTCCTTGCGGTCGAGCAGCATGGGCAGGAACCGGGTGAGGAAGAGGTAGCTGATCTCGCGCATGCGCCGCTCGTGCGGATCCGCCGCGGCCGGGCCGGTCAGCTCGGGCACCTCCGCGAGAGCCGTGCGGTACTGGTCGTCGATGTAGCCGGGGAGATCGAGCTTCCCGAGCAGGCCACGGTCCAGGAGCCGCTGGGTGCTCTCGATGCGCAGCGCGTTGCCGCCCAGCCAGGGGAAGGTGTCGGCCTTGACGTACACGGGGTCGTGGAACATCTGGTAGCCGCCGAAGACCTCGTCGGCCGACTCCCCGGACAGGGCCACCGTCGAACGCTGCCGGATCGCTCGGAACAGCAGGTAGAGCGAGCTGTCGATGTCGCCCATGGTGATCGGCATGTCCCGGGCGTGGCGGGCGGCGGCCCGCACGTCCGGGTCCATGAGCTCGCTGGAGGACAGGGTGATGTCGGTGTGGTCGGTGCCGACGAACTTCGCGACCTCTTGCACGTACGGGCCGTCGGGTGTGCCGCGCATCGCGTCGGGCTTGAAGTTGTCGGTGTAGCCGACGAAGTCGACGGCGAAGGACCGGATCCGTTCCTTGCTGAACTGTGCGGCGAGCGCGGTCATCGCCGAGGAGTCGAGACCGCCCGACAGCAGTGTGCACAGCGGCACGTCGGAGATGAGCTGCCGCTGGATCGTGTCGTCGAGCAGCTCGCGGACGTGCCGGACGGTGGTGGGCACGTCGGCGGTGTGCGCGGTGTCGGTGAGCTGCCAGTAGCGCAGCTCCTGGATCCCGTCGCGGGTGACGCGGATGATGTAGCCGGGCGGCACCTCGCGCATGCCGCGGAAGACGGCGTTGTGCGGGTCGGCGATGAAGCCGAGTGCGCGGCGCAGCCCGTCGGCGTCGACAGCGCGTTCGGCGAGACTGTTGGCGAGGATCGCCTTGGGCTCGGAGCCGAACAGCACCCCATGCTCGGTGGGGTAGTAGTAGAGCGGCTTGATGCCGAGCCGGTCGCGCACGAGCAGCAGCTCGCGGTTCGCGGAATCCCAGAGCGCGTAGGCGAACATGCCGTTGAGCTCGCGCACGGCGTCGCGCGGGTCGCGCCTGCCCCACTCACGGTGTGCCTGCAGCACCACCTCGGTGTCGCTGCTCGTCTGGAACCGGCAGCCCGCCCCGGCGAGCCGCTCGCGCAGCTCCCGGAAGTTGTAGGTCTCGCCGCTGTAGACGAGCGCCAGGCTGGTGCGGCCGTCCTCCTCGAGCGTCATCGGCTGGCGGCCGCCCTGGATGTCGATGATCGCCAGCCTGCGATGTCCGAGTGCCGCCGGGCCCTCGACCCAGGTGCCCTCGTCGTCGGGACCGCGGCAGGCCATCGTCCCGGTCATGTCGGCGAGCTCCCGCTGGGCGTCGGGGGTCGTCAGGTCTCGTTCGAAATCCACCCATCCGCAGATGCCGCACATGTCTGGGCTCCCTGAGTTGCGTAACTATCGTGTAACACCATTGCACCTCGCAACGTTGCTTGGCGCAACGACGTACGCTCGCTTCGTGCCCGATCGACCCTTTCCCGGAGCAGTGGCGTCTGTCACCGACGCCATCTCCCAAGCCGAGCGTGAGATCACCGTGCTGCTCCGCAGGACGCTGGAGCACTTGTGGGCCCGCGGATACGGCGACGGTCCGGTCGACCGCTACACCTATCCGGTACTGGTCCTGCTCGACTCCCGCGGCCCGATGCCGCTCACCGAGCTGACGGCGCGGATCGGGCTCAGCAAGCCCACTGTGAGCAGGCAAGTCTCCCGTCTCGCCTTCGCCTCGCTCGTGGAGACATGGCCCGCGCCGCACGACCCTCGGGCCGTCGTCGTCCGCCTCACGTCGGAGGGTGCCCGTCAGGCACAGCGGG
>DASYES010000252.1:0-1780 GCA_036498885.1 Pseudonocardia sp. | reverse complement strand
TACGGCAACGGGCGGCTTTCGCTTTGGCCATGTGAACCAACCATCGGTCGAATCGAGTTACGCGCGCTCGCAGGCCCCCGTGATAGGTTCTGCCGCGGTTGCAGTCGTGTCTTCCTCGATCGTTGTGAAGCGTCCGTGGAGAGTGACGGTGGGCTTCACAGGCGATGCAGAGGTTCCAAGCGTTCGTCGGTGTTCCCGTGCAGCCCCCGGTCGGCACAGTGCCGGCAGGGTCCGCTTCACGTATGGAGAACAGGTATGCCGCAGGGCACCGTCAAGTGGTTCAACGCCGAGAAGGGCTTCGGCTTCATCGCGACCGACGACAACGGCCCGGACGTCTTCGTCCACTACTCGGCCATTCAGTCGGATGGCTTCCGCACGCTGGAGGAGAACCAGCGCGTCTCGTTCGAGGCGAGCCAGGGCGCCAAGGGCCCGCAGGCCGACACGGTCCGCCCCATCTGAGAGAGCTTCTCTCGGATCGCAGCTTCGATGCCGGCGCCCTTCATGGGCGCCGGCATCGGCGTCTCCGGTGTCGTGGCACGAGGCCGATCGGTCAGCTGCCCCCGGCCCACGCCGCTGTGCGGGCCACACCCTCGTCCACGCCGACCGGTGAGAAGCCCAGTGCCCGCGCGCCCGCGTCGTCCACCCGCACCGGCGGCAGGTGCCCGTAGACCTCGGAGCGGCGGGCGTAGGTGTCGGCGTCCTGCCCGAGCGATGAGCCCGGTGGCAGCGTGCGCACCCTCACGCCACCCACGTGGTCGGCGAAGGCGTGCAGAACGCGGCCGAACGTCGCGACCTCGCCGCTCAGCACGTACCGCCGGCCTGGCTCCCCGCGCTCCAGCGCGAGCAGGTGCCCGGCTGCCGCGTCCTCTGCGAGGACCCATCCCACGGCGGCGTCCACCACGGCCGGCACCTCGCCACGAGCGGCCGCGAGGAACAGGCCGTTGTAGGACAACGGCCCCCGTGGGCTCGGGCCGTAGATGCTCACCGGGTTGACGATGACCGCGCCCAAGCCGCCGGCGGTGGCCGTCAGCACAAGCTCCTCCGCAGCGGCCTTGCTCGTGGAGTAGGGGTCGGTGAGGGCGTGCGCCCCCATCGGGGACTCGGCCACCAGCCCCGAGGAGTCGATCACCGCCGCGCTGCTGCTGGTGTAGACGAAACGCGTCACCCCCGCGTCCACTGCGGCGGCCAACACCGACCGCGTGCCCTCGACGTTGGCCTGGCGGGTCGCCTCGGCCGAGCTCCCCACGGAGCCCGCGAGGTGGAGCACCGCGTGGCAGCCGTGCACGGCCCGGCGCACCGCATCGGTGTCGGCCAGATCGCCGACCACGACGTCCACGCCCTCAGGCAGGAGTTCCGCCGCCTTCGCCTGGTCTCGCACGAGTACGCGGACGTCGTGCCCCTTGCGCACGGCCAGCTCGACCAGTGCGCTCCCCAGATAGCCCGTCCCACCGGTGATCATCAGCACCGGTGCATCGTTCCAGCCGCTGGCCGACGATAACCGGCGACAAGCGACATACCGCCACCCGGCCCAGCCGTCGATCCTCCGACGCCTACCGGTCGCCCGCCGTTCACGGGGGCCGAACGGACTACGCGCGGAGGCCCGCCCGCTCGTCTCGGAGTCGGGCTCGGTCGCCGCTACGGGCTCTGAAACGCGTGTCGGAACCGTCATGCTCAGTGTTGAGACTCACAGAGACACGCCAACCGGGCGTGCTTGCACAACATCGGAGGTCAAGGATGCCGGGCTGGGACAGCTACCGCGCGGTGTACGGCGCGGAGCTGC
>DASYES010000251.1:0-4217 GCA_036498885.1 Pseudonocardia sp. | reverse complement strand
TCTTCGCACGCGCTGTTCGGTGGGCTGATCGGAGCCACGTGGGCGGCCGCTGGAACCGGCGCGATCAACTTCGGTGCGCTTTTCAGCAAGGTGATCCTGCCTGCTGTGGCGTCTCCGATCGTCGCCGGGATCATCGCGCTGATCGCAACCTATCTCGCATATCGGATCACGTCACGAGTGGACGAGAGCACCTCCAGCGGTGGGTTCCGGATCGGCCAGATCGTGTCGGCGTCGCTGGTCTCGCTCGCCCACGGCACGAGCGACGCACAGAAGACCATGGGCGTCATCACCCTCACGCTGATCACTGCAGGTGCACTGCCCTCCTCCGCCGGCCCTCCCCTCTGGGTCATTCTGAGCTGCGGCCTCGCCATCGGTCTCGGAACGTACTTCGGTGGATGGCGGATCATTCAGACCCTCGGCAAGCGGGTGAGCGACATCCAGAGCCCGCAGGGATTCGCCGCCGAGGTCAGCAGCGCTGCTGTCATCCTCACCTCGTCGCACATGGGCTTCGCGCTGTCCACCACCCACGTCGCAACCGGATCTATCTTCGGGGCCGGGGCGGGCCGTCGACTCGCATCGGTCCAGTGGGGTGTGGCCGGACAGATGGCAATCGCCTGGATAGTGACGCTCCCGGCCGCCGCCGTGGTCGGAGCGGTTGCAGCGTGGGCGGTCAACGACGGCGGCACCCTCGGCACTGTGGTCGTCGCGGTGGTGGGCGTCGCCATCGCAGCCGGCATCTACGTCGCCTCGCGCCGCCGCCCGGTCAACGCCGACAACGTTCACGACGTACCGAAAGTGCCCGAGCCCGTCGCGGCTCGTCCCTGACGGTCTTGCGAAGGAGTAGAGGACGTGAACATCGACTGGGGATCCCTGCTGCTGGTGGCTCTTGTGTCGCTGGCGGCGGCGGTCGCCGTGGTGGTGCTCGTGGCGCTGGCACTCGTCGGCGTATCCGCCGCGCGCAGCGACGTGTCGCGTCCGCAGGGCGGCGCGAGCGCGATCAGTCCCGCCGTCGGCATGACGATGGCCTTTCTGTGCGTGCTGGCGTCGCTGGCGATCGTCGCCTACGGCATATACCTGGTGGCGAGGTGACCCGCGTGCAGTAGCGGGTGCCAGACCCAAGGCCGTGGCCCGGCCGTCCTGCGACCCCGGGACGGCCGGGCCAGCCGTTGTCGGCCACTCCGGATTCGTGTGGTTGTGGCTGACGAGCGACCAGCCCTGCCGACGCGGCCGGTCGACCCATGGCGCCGACCCTGGCCCCGGACCACGATGGGGGTGTGACGACCGCTACTCCTGCACACACGTTGATCCAGCTCACCGACCTGCATCTCGTGGCCGAGGGCGACGTCTTCCCCGGTGGGGTCGACACCGCCGCCCTCCTCGAGCGTGCGCTGCAGACCGTCCTCGACGTGGGATCCGCGGCCGGCGCGCTCGTGGTCACCGGCGATCTTGCCGAGCACGGACGTCCCGAGGAGTACCAGCGGGTACGCGCGATCGTGGAACCGGTGGCCGACCGTCTCGGGGTACCGGTGCTCTACGCCGCCGGCAACCACGACGACCGCGAAGCGTTCCGCGCGCATCTCCTGGGTGAGGCGCCGTCCGAGGAACCGCTCGACCAGGTCCTCCGCGTGGGTGGCCTGCGAATCATCGTGCTGGACAGCACCGTGCCCGGCCAGGCCCACGGTTCCCTGCGCCCGGACCAGCTCGCCCGGCTGCGCGCCGAGCTGGCTGAACCCGCTCCCGGAGGCACGGTGCTCGCGATGCACCACCCGCCCCTGCCCAGCGCCGCACCACTCGCCGCGTCGATTCCCCTGCTGCACCGCGAGGAGCTCGGGGACGCGATCGCGGGCACCGACGTCCGCGTGGTGCTCGCCGGCCACACGCACGTCGCGAGTGCGGGCACGCTCCGCGGAATCCCCGTCTGGACCGGCGGGCCGATCGCCACCACCATCGACGTCTCCGCACCCGGGGCCGCCCTCCGCACGGTCGCAGCACCGTCGGTGAGCCGGATCGACCTGTTCGCCGACGGCCTGTTGACCACGTCCGTGCCGGTGGGGGCCGAGGTCATGGCGGAGATACCGGACGAGCAGATGGAACCGAAGCTCGCGCGGCTGCGCGCCGCGGCCGGCCTGGGGTGACGGTCGGCGCCGACTCCGCACACCCGTTCGGCCTCCCGCTCAGTCCTCCAGCCAGCGAAGGATCGCCGCCGTGTGCTCGCCCACCTCCGGGATCGGGTCCATGCGGGGCGGGCGGCCGGGCAGCGTGATCGGTGGCAGCACTGTGCGAAGCGGGCCGGCCGGAGAGCCGACCTCGGTCCAGCGCTCCCGCGCGGCGAGCTGGGGGTGTTCCAGCACCTCTGCCACCTCGCGACGACGGGCATGGGCGATCCGCGCGTCGGTGAGCCGGTGGGTCACCTCGGCGCCGGTGAGGTGGGCGAACACGGCGTCGATCTCGGCGTGCAGCGCCGGGCGATGCTCCACTCGCAGCGAGCCGCTGCGGAACCGCTCGTCGGTGGCCAGCTCCGGACGCTGCAGCACGACCCCGCAGAACGCCGCCCACTCCCGCTCGTTCTGGATCCCGAGCACGACCTCGGTGCCGTCGCCCACCGCGAACGTGCCGTAGGGCGCGATAGCGGAGTGACTGGTCCCGGCCCGCCGCGGCGGGGTGCCGCTGCCCGCCGTGTACTGCAGCGGGAACCCCATCCACTCGACCAGCGCGTCGAACAGACTGATCTCCAGGTGCGTGCCCACGCCCGTGCGCTCGCGGTCGTAGAGGGCCGCGAGGATGCCGGAGAACGCGTACATGCCCGCGCCGATGTCGGCGGCGGGTATCCCGCTCTTCGCGGGCTCCTCTGGCGTGCCGGTGACGGAGACGAGACCCGCCTCGGACTGGATCAGCAAGTCGTAGGCCTTCGCATCACGGTACGGACCGGACGGGCCGTAGCCGGAGATCGAGCACGTGATCAGCCGCGGGTACCTCGCCCGCAGCTCCTCGTGCCCCAGCCCGAGCCGCTCCGCCGCACCGGGCGCGAAGTTCTGCACGAAGACGTCGGCGCGGGCCAGCAGCCGGGGCAGCACGGCGTCCGCACCCGCCCCCGCGTCGGCCTTCAGGTCGAGCGCCAGGCTCTCCTTCGACCGGTTGAGCCAGACGAAATGACTGGAGAGGCCTCGCACCGTGGTGTCGTAGGCCCGGGCGAAGTCGCCGTCGCCCGGCCGCTCGACCTTGATCACGCGGGCTCCGAGCTCGGCGAGCTGGCGGGTGGCGAACGGCGCGGCCACGGCCTGCTCGCAGGAGACGACGAGGATTCCGTCCAGGGGAAGCACCACCGCATCATCCCCCGCCGCCCCGGCCGGCGGTCTGCCACCGGGCCACCCCCCGCGAGTCGCCCGGTGCCACTCCGCGAGTCGCCCCGTTCGACCGGTCGAGTCGCCCGCCTCAGCGGGCCGGCACCGCACCCCGCCCACCCGTCGACGTTGGCCGCGCCGCCGTGAGCCGGCCACTCGCACGACACGCCTGTGCAAGGTCATCGGCATAACTCTTGTCGCGGGAGCTCCGCGCCGACAGACGGGGGATGCAGCCGCGATGCGCGTCGTCACGTACAACATTCAGTTCGGCAGAGGCCGCGACGGCCGCTACGACATCGACCGCACTGCGCAGGCGTTGGAAGGTGCCGACATCGTCGGGCTCCAGGAAGCCGAGGCGTACTGGGACAGGTCGGGCAACATCACCAGGTCGAGCACATCGCCGCTGCTCTCGGTGACTACCATTTCGTCTACGGCGCCACCGTCGACATCCACAAGACGGTGGCCGGAGTGCATCGTCGTCGCCTGTTCGGGAACGCGGTTCTGTCGCGGTGGCCGATCCTCACGACCCGCACGTTCCTCTTCCCGAAGCTCAGCCCGCTCAACGCCCACTCCATTCAGCGTGGGCTCACCGAGGCGACGATCGAGACGCCACTGGGTGTCGTACGCGTCTACACCAGCCATTTCTCGCACCTGTGCACCGAAGAACGCATACAGCACGCGCAGCTCTCGCTCGAGATCCATCGGCGCGCTGCGGCCGACGGGGCGGTGAGCTCCGGTACTGCGATCACGGACAACGCCCGGATCGACCCGTCGTGGAACGAATCCGCGCTGCCCGCCGTGCCCCCGAGCGCGATCCTGATGGGCGACCTCAACTTCACCCCCGACGACCCCCCGTACTCGCTCCTGGCCGGACCG
>DASYES010000250.1:0-8326 GCA_036498885.1 Pseudonocardia sp. | reverse complement strand
GGCGGCCACGCCCCGGTACGGAGCAGCCGCATTGACCGGAGCCGCGACCCGCTGGTTCGCCGGGCCCGCGGAGCACGCAGCGGAGTTCGACCGGAACCGGCTCCAGCCGCGGACACGCACCCATGTGCGGATCGGGCGTTTCGTGGGCAGGGCCGGACTGGTCCGTGAGAGCCCCCGACGGGAGTGGATCGCGCGAGCAGGCGAGTTCTTCGCAGAGCACGACGTGCTCCTCACGCCCACGCAAGCGGCGCTACCGGCGAAGGCGCAGCTGTGGAGCCGGAAGTCGTGGCTTGCCAACCTGCCGCAAGCGCCGGCGAACGGGTTCCTCACGCCCTGGAACCTCGCGGGCTACCCGGCGCTCTCCGTGCCTGCCGGCCGGCATCCCGCGGGGGTACCGATCGGCGTGCAGCTGGTGGCCCCGCCCGGCGGCGAGCCGCGGTTGCTCGCCCTCGCCGGGCAGCTGGAGAAGCTCAGGACCCGGTGACCGGCTCGGTCTCCTCTCCGGCCATGGCGCGGTAGGCGGGTCGCAGCAGGTCGGTGACCTGTTTGCCCCGCACGTCGATCGTGAAGCCCGGCACCTGATCGAGCAGCGCGTCGGGCGGCGTGCGCGCGCCGGCCAGCCGTTCGGGGAGGCCGGCGCCGGCGTGCCAGTAGGTGTCCATGACGTCGGCGAGGGCGCCGCTGCCCGCGGCCGGGCGGTCGTTCGGGACGGCCGCGGTGCGACGGGCGCGCAGGTCCTCCAGGAGCGTCTCGCGGTCGCGGCCGCGCAGGGCGAGGATCTGGAAGGGATCGGCGTCGAACCACTCGGCGAGCACGTAGAACACCGCGGCGAGGTGCTTGCAGGGAACGGCGAAGTCGGGACAGGTGCAGTCCATCGAGAGATCGCGGTTGCTCGCCGGGAAGAGCGAGAGACCGACCGCCTCGAAGACACGCTCGATGTCGCGCGGCATCTCGCCACCCAGCATCACGGCGGCGTAGGAAGCGTCGTTGACGAGCGCCTGCGCCACCGCCGCCCACTCCGCCTTGCCGAACGCCGGGACGCCGATCCGCACCTTGTACGGCTGTGGCCGCGAGCCCTGTACCTGCGCGACGGCGCCGCCGGCGTCGACGTCGAGGGACACGATCTGACCCGCGCGCGCGTAGCTGCGGCCCCGTGAGAGCCGGCCGCCGACGCCGAGCGACTCCAGCACCGCGAGGAACCGCTGCGACCACCACGAGCGCGCCACCGGACCGCGGGTGCTGTTGATCTGGATGCCGCCCTCGACCTTGCGCGCCTTCGCAGGCTCGGCATCGCGCCACCAGAAGGGATCGGGATCAGGCATTCTCGCCCCCCTCGACCGTCTCCTCGAGGGCCTCCGAGCTCAGGGTGAACAACTCGCGCAAGGAGTCGGTGGAGAGCTCGGTGAGCCAGCCCTCGCCGTCGCCCACCACCATCTCCGACAGCGCGCGCTTCTTGGTGATCATCTCGTCGATGCGCTCCTCGACGGTGCCCGGGCACACGAACTTGCGCACCTGGACGTTGCGCCGCTGCCCGATGCGGAACGCGCGGTCGGTGGCCTGGTTCTCGACGGCGGGGTTCCACCATCGGTCGAGATGCACCACGTGGTTGGCGGCGGTGAGGGTGAGGCCGGTGCCACCCGCCTTGAGCGAGAGCAGCATGATCGGCGGCCCCTCGCCGGCCTGGAAGCGCGTGACCATCTCGTCGCGGCGCTTCTTGGGCGTGCCTCCGTGGAGGAACGCGACGTCGGTGTCGAAGCGCGCCGAGAGGTGCGGCACGAGCATGTGGCCGAACTCGGCGAACTGGGTGAAGCACAGCACGCGGTCGCCCTCGTCGAGGATCTCGGCGAGGATCTCCTCGAGGCGGAGGATCTTGCCGGAGCGGCGGCCGACCGGCGAGCCGTCGTGCAGCAGCTGGGCCGGGTGGTTGCAGATCTGCTTGAGTTTGGCCATCGCGGCCAGCACGTTGCCGCGGCGCTCGATGCCCTGGGAGTCGGCGATCTTCTCCATCATGTCGTCGACGACCGTGCGATAGAGCGAGGCCTGCTCGCGGGTGAGCCGGTAGTGCTGCGTGATCTCGATCTTGTCGGGCAGATCGTCGATGATCGTGGGATCCGTCTTCACCCGCCGCAGCAGGTACGGGCGCGTGACGCGGCGCAGCAGCGCGGCGGCCTCGGCGTTGCCGTGGCGCTCCACCGGGATGGCGTAGCGGGCGCGGAACCTGTCGGCGGAGCCGAGCAGCCCGGGGTTGAGCACGTCCATGATCGACCACAGCTCGGCGAGCCGGTTCTCCACCGGTGTGCCGGTGAGCGCCACGCGGTGTTCGGCGTCGAAGCGCCGCACGGCGCGCGCGTGCGAGGCGCGGCTGTTCTTCACGGCCTGTGCCTCGTCGAGCACGAGCCGGCGCCAGGCGAACCGGGCCAGCTCGTCGCCGTCGCGGGTGGCTGTGGCGTAGGTGGTGACGACAAGGTCGGACGCACGGACCCGCTCCGCGAGCTCCTCGTCGTGCAGCCGCCCGGGACCGTGGTGCGCGAGCACCTTCAGCTGGGGAGCGAAGCGGGCGGCCTCCCGCTGCCAGGTGCCCACGAGCGACATGGGGCAGATGAGCAGGGTGGGACCCTGCTCCTGCTGGGCACGCTCGTGCGTCTCCAGGGCCAGCATCTGCACCGTCTTGCCCAGCCCCATGTCGTCGGCGAGGCAGGCACCGAGCCCGAGCGCCGAGAGGAAAGCGAGCCACGAGACGCCACGTTCCTGGTACGGGCGAAGCTGCGCCCGGAAGCCCGGCGGCGGCGGGATCGGCGTGATCGCGCGCTCGGCCTCACCGGAGAGCAGCTGGCCGATCCAGCCCTCGGCATGGATGGCGGTGACCGGTAGCGGAACGCCGTCCTCCTCGCCGCCGTCCGCCCAGTCGTCGGGATGGCGATGGGCAAGTGCGAGCACCTCAGCGGCGGTCGGGGCGCCCGCCGCGCGCCGCTGCCGGGCGCGGCCCAGGAACTCCAGACCCCTCCGCAACCGCTCGGCGTCGACGCTCACCCACCGGCCGCGCAGCCGGACCAGCGGTGCCTTGGTGGCCACCAGGTCGCTGAGCTCCTCCTCGGAGAGCTCCTCGTCGCCCACCGCGATGGACCAGCGGAAATCGGCCAGCTCCTCGCGGCCCAGTCCGCTGCGGGTGAGCACGCGGTCGGCCGGCGTGCTGCGCGCGCTCAGGGTTAGCCCGACGCGGCGCGCGCCGTCCCACCCGGAGGGCAGCTGCACCCCGAAGCCGGCCTCCACGAGCAGCGCCGCGCCCGCCGTGAGGAAGTGGTGGGCGCCGTCGAGGTCGAGGTCGAGCGTGGACGGGCGGGCCTGCCGCAGTGCCGGGGCGAGCGCCGGGAGCACCAGCGACGCGCGGCCGAGCTCGGCGAGCAGCAGTTCCTGCGGCTCCGCGATCAGCCGGGCGGCCCCGCCGGACCAGACCTGCTCGGCCGGGACGAGCAGGCTCGGGTCGGCGGTGGACTGCAGGAGGAACTCGAGCACCCAACGCGTGCCGTCGCCGGTCTGGTCGAGAGCGTCTGGGCTCGGGTCGGCGGGGTCGTGCAGGGTGCTGACCTCGGAGAGCCGGAAGCAGGCCCGACCCGCTCCGGTGGGGGCCGTGCCGAACTCGTCCCACTGCGCCACCGCGTCGGCGAGCGCCGCCAGCTCGGTGGCCGGCAGCTCGGAGGAGGCGCCCCCGATCCGTCCGTCGGGCGTGAGCAGAGCGGCGAGCCACGCTTCCGTGGCCGCAAGCCTGTGAGGCGTGCCGGTGCGCGGCGGGAGCACGGTGACCGGCTCGGGCGCGCGGGCGAGCAGGTCGCGGGCGGCGGCGTCGGTGAGGCAGGCGAGCGCGTCGGCGACAAGGTCCTGCGCGTCGCCGCCCGTCTGTGGGCCACGTGCGGGACCCACGGCCTCCGCCCGCCCGACCGGCGGGAGCGCGGCCACCAGCGCATCGAACGTGACGGCGTCGAGGCCCTGGACGATCGGGCGCCACCGCGCGTACGCGAGCGAACCGTTGCGGACCAGGGTGGGCAGCACGCGGCCGCGGGCGGCGAGATCGACCGCCAGCTCGGCCACGGCGCGCAGGTGGGCCACCGACGCGCCGTAACGCACCTCGTCGACGGGATCGTCGAGCTCGGCGACGTCGACCAGCAGCGCCGGAACCGACCACGGCCGCAGCGTGGGGCCGCCCCGGGGCGGTGCGGCGCGCCCGCCCCCACGCACCAGCTCCGGTGAGGCGAGCGGGCCACCCGGCCGGGACGGCAGCAGCAGCGTGAGGGTGGCGGGCTTGCCCGGGTGCAGCGCCACGAGCGCCGAGACGGGGGCCGCGAAGGGGTGGGGGCGGGCGGAACGCAGCGAGCGGCTCGAGGAGGTGGCGGGCCGCTCGCCGTCCTCGGCCCAGAGCAGCACACCGCGGCCGGGCGACCAGACGGCGTGGACGGCAAGCACCGGTCAAGGCTACGGAGGCGCCCCGACCCCCCGGCCCCCCGGCCCGCGGCTGCGCGAGGAGGTACCCCCCGCCCCGCGAGTCGCCCGTTTAGCGTGCGCGAGTCGCCGCTCCTCAGCGTGCGACTCCGCCGGGCGAGCGCGAGGGGCGCCGGGCTCGAGGAACGAGTGGCGCTCTCGTCGATAGGCCGGAACGAACGTGCCGGTCGTTCGGGAGCGGGGGCGTGGGCTGGCCGGGGTTCGGGGAGGCTCGGCACCGGTTTCAGGGCAACGAGTGGCGCTCTCGTCCGACAGGCCGGGATGGGTGGGCCGTTCGTTCAGGCTTCCGGTTCCGGCGCGCGGCGTCACGGCTCCGGGTGTTCCTCCTCCAGCGCACCCAGGCGACCCTCGGCCCAGCGCACCAGCGTCATTCGGTGGCCCACCTGGGTGCCGTTTTCCGCGGCGACGGCGAAGTCACCGAACATCGTCGACGTACGCAGGTGGGTGGCCGCCGCCCACAAACCCTCGCGGTCGCGGCCACCGGCGGCCCGTGCGCAGTGCACGGCCAACGCCGCCGCGGCGGTGGCCTGAACGGCCGGGTAGTCGGGGGTTGTGCCGGTCCGGCGGGCGAACGTGGCTAGGAAGTCGTTCTCGGACGGACCTACCTCCGTGCGATGGTGCCTTCCCGGGAACCACTGCGCGATCCCCAGGACCCCGTTGCTGTCCGGGACCGCGTCGGCGAATTCCCGTACCCCGGCCGCGACCGACCCGATGATCCTGGGGCCGCCGGGCACGGTGCGGGCGGTCGTGACGGTGTCCACGTCCTCCTCGAAGGTGCCTGCCGTGAAGAGGTCCCACGGCTGATCCCGCGTGAACGGTGCGTCGGCGCGGACGGTCGTGATGCCCACGCGCTCGGCGTGGCGCTGCGCCCCGGCGATGACCTGGCGCGCGAAGCGGCCCCGCCCCTGGGCCAGCACGAGCGGGGCCTTCTCCTCGCGGCCGGCGAGATGCCGGACGAACGGCTCGGCGTAACGGCTCGTGGGCGACAGGACGGAGACGACGTGGCCGGGTGCCGCCGCCTGCACGTCGTCGCCGGAGCCGCCGTGGTTCCAGACCAGCAGGTCCTCGGCGGACGCCACTTCTGCCGCGGCGCGTGCGAGCAGCGTGGAGTACGGCCCGAGCAGGAGATCGCACCTGGAAGCGAGCCCACGCAGCAGACCGCGCAGGGTCCGCGGATCGCCCTCGTCGTCCTCGACGACGACCTCGACGCCGTCGGTCAACTCTCGCCAGCTGTGGAGACCCGCGGCAGCCTGCGTGCCGAAGCGTGCGAATCGGCCGGTGACCGACAGCGCGACTCCGACCCGCAGGCAGCTCATCAGAGGCCGGCGCGGGAGCGCTCCGCCTCCGGCACCAGGTCCTTGTAGTCCTCGTGCTTCTGGATCCAGCTCCGCACGAAGGGGCACAACGGAATGACCGCGAGTCCGCGGGTCCGGGCGGTGTCGAGTGCCGCCCGGACGAGCTTGCCGCCCAGGCCTTGTCCGGCGAACGCGTCGTCGATCTCGGTGTGGATGAAGCTGATCCGGTCGTGGCGGAGCCGGTAGACGGCGAAGCCTGCGAGCTTGCCGTCGACGTGGACCTCGAATCGGGATGCTTCGGCGGCGTCGAGAACCTGCGGCTCGGTCATGACTCCGCCTCGGCGGGAGCGAGTACGTCGGCGGTCATGCGTTTCCTCCTGCGGAACCGTGCGGGATGTACGTGGCGGGGACGACGCCCAGCTTGCCCTTCTGGTAGTCGTCGAACGCCTGCAGCACCTCCGCCCGGGTGTTCATGACGAACGGACCCGCCCAGGCGACGGGCTCCTGGATGGGCTGTCCCCCGAGGATGATCACATCCAGGCCTGCGAGACGCGACTCCTGCTTGTCGTTGCCCGAGACGGTGATCGTGTCGCCCGGTCCGAAGAGGGCGGCCTGCCCGGTGCGCACCGGGCGCTTCTCGGCGCCCACCGATCCCGCCCCGGAGAGGACGTAGACGAGCGCGTTGAAGTCGCGACGCCACGGCAACCGGACGGTCGCGCCGGGCGCCACTGTGACGTGCATCATCGCCATCGGCGTGTGGGTCGATCCCGGTCCCGTGTGGCCGGCGAGCTCACCGGCGATCACCCGGATCAGCGCCCCGCCGTCCGCGGTGGTGACCAGGGCCGACTCACCGGCCCGCAGGTCCTGGTACTTCGGTTCGAGCCACTTGTCGGCCTTCGGCAGGTTCACCCACAGCTGCAGGCCGTGGAAGAGCCCGCCGCTCATGACGAGCGACTCCGGCGGGCGCTCGATGTGCAGCAGCCCCCCGCCCGCGGTCATCCACTGGGTGTCGCCGTTGGTGATCACGCCGCCGCCGCCGTGCGAGTCGGCGTGCTCGAACGTGCCGTCCATGATGTAGGTGACGGTCTCGAAGCCGCGGTGCGGGTGCCAGGACGTGCCCTTCGGCTCGCCGGGGGCGTACTCGACCTCGCCCATCTGGTCCATCATCAGGAACGGGTCGAGGTCGCGCAGGTCGATCCCGGCGAAGGCGCGGCGCACCGGGAAGCCCTCGCCCTCGAACCCGGACGGCGCGGTGGTGACGGAGCGGACGGGCCGGTCCTGGGCGGCCGCCCCCGGTTCGGGGACACGGGGGAGCAACGTGACATCGGCGACGGTGACTGCGGGCATGTGGGGCCTCCGAAAGTTGATCCTGCAACTACCGGTCTGAACGGTACCGGGGGTCGTTCTCTTCCCCGGTACGGGTGTCCGATTCGCGTGGCCCTGCCCGGCCCGCTCCTCGGCGGAGAGTGACGCGCCTCAGGAGGCCGTCGGGTGCGGTTGCGGCACCCGCGGGGGCAGCTCAGGCCGGTCGTTGCCGGGTGCGGGGTCGATCTCACCGCCGCGGTACTCCGCGACCGACCGGCGGACGTCCTCGGCGAGGTCTTCGAGCCGCACGACGACGCGCTGCTGCTCAGGGGTGAGGCGATCGAGGTCCAGCTCGCCCACCAGCAGGTTCACCGCGTCGAGAATGCGGCTCAACTGCAAGCCGTAGCTGCCGACGTTGCCGAGCACGTGCTCTTCGAGCTCGGCGTCGCGGGAGTTGAGGTTGACCGTGAAGTTGTCGAACCAGCTGGTCACCGGCCGGTAGTCCCACGTGCGCAGGAAGTTCCCTAACGGGTTCACCAGCCGGCCGACAAGGCTGCGGGATGCGTCGACGGCCATGCGCCCCTCCCAGGTCGCGCGATCCGATCACCGCCGACGCTACCCGCGGCCCGTGCCCGTTCCGGAGTACTGATGGTCAGGGTCACTCCGCGGGCAGAGGATCCACATCGTGGACGGTCCGGCACCCGGCCGCTCGGGTCACTCGCCTCCCGCCGGGACCGCCGCGGAGTGCGCGAGGCGGACGTCCGGCCCCGATCCGTCGTCGGCCACCAGGTGGCACGCCACCCGGCCGATCGGGGTCTGCCGCAGCAGTGGTACCTCGGTGCGGCAGCGGTCCTCCGCAACCGGGCATCGGGTGTGGAACCGGCAGCCAGGGGGAGGGGCGGTGGGCGACGGGATGTCGCCGGTGAGCAGCACTCGCCGGCGCGCCCGCTGTTCGCGCGGGTTCGCCAGCGGCGCGGCCGAGAGCAGCGCCTGCGTGTAGGGATGCGCGGGCGAGCTGAACACCGCGTCCCGCGACCCCTGCTCCACGAGCGTGCCCAGGTACATCACGGCCACCTCGTCGGCCAGGTACTCGACGGCCGACAGGTCGTGCGTGATGAACAGGCACGCGAACCCCAGGTCGCGTTGCAGGCCGGCGAGCAGGTTGAGCACCGACGCCTGCACCGAGACATCGAGCGCGCTGGTGGGCTCGTCGCACACGAGGAACTCGGGCT
>DASYES010000249.1:0-3039 GCA_036498885.1 Pseudonocardia sp. | reverse complement strand
TGCGGGTGGCTCAGGCCCTCGTCGGCGACCCGGACGTGCTGCTGTGCGACGAGCCTCTGCTTTCGCTCGACCTTTCCCACCAGCGCACCGTCACCCGGCTGATCGACGAGCGTCGCCGCACCGCCGACACCGCGGTGCTGTTCGTCACGCATGAGATCAACCCGGTGCTGCCGCTGGTGGACCGTGTCCTGTACCTCGTCGACGGCCGGTTCCGGGTCGGGCCGCCGGAGGAGGTCATGACGTCGGACGTGCTTTCTGAGCTGTACCGCACCCGGGTCGACGTGGTGAAGGTGCGCGGCAGACTCGTCGTCGTCGGCGCGGAGGAGCACGACGAGCCTCACGAGGAGTCGGCATGAGCGAGCTTGCGAGCGAATCGGGGTCACAGCGCCTTCGCGAAGCGCCGACCGAGCACAGCGAGGGCGAGCGATGAACGAGCTTGCGAGCGAATCAGTGTCACAGCGCCTTCGCGAAGCGCCGACCGAGCGCAGCGAGGGCGAGCGATGAACGAGGTGCTGAGTCGGCTCTTCACGTTCTCGGGCACAGGTGAGCTCCTGGCGCTGCCCTTCGTGCAGAACGCGCTGATCGCGTGTGCTGTGCTCGGGCTCGTCGCGGGCGCGTTGACCCCCCTGATCATCTCGCGGGGGATGGCGTTCGCCGTGCACGGCACCGCGGAACTCGCGTTCACCGGTGGTGCAGCCGCGCTGCTCGTCGGCATCGGGGTGGAGATCGGAGCTGTCGTCGGGGCGGTCGTCGCCGGACTGGTGTTCGGTCTCCTCGGGCTGCGCCAGCGCGAGCGCGACTCCGTGATCGGCGTCGTCCTCGCCTTCGGTCTGGGCCTCGGCGTGCTGCTGCTCGCCCTCTACAGTGGCCGGGCTTCCAACAAGTTCGGGTTGCTGACCGGCTCGATCGTGTCGGTCGATTCCACCAATCTGGTGGTGCTGGCCATCGTCGCCGTGCTCGTGATCGCCACGCTCACCGTGCTCTACCGTCCGCTGCTGTTCGCGAGCACCGACCCGGACGTCGCGCTGGCCCGTGGCGTGCCGGTGCGGTTCCTGTCACTGGTGTTCGCTGTGCTGATCGGGCTCACCACCGCGCTCGCCGTGCCCATCGTCGGCGCTGTGCTCGTGCTGGCCGTGATGATCGCGCCGGGTGCGTCGGCCGCACGCGTGACCGCGAACCCCCTGCTGGCCACGGTGCTCGCCGTGCTGTTCGCCGAGCTCGCGCTGGTGGGCGGCACCGTGATGTCGCTCGCGCCCGGGCTCCCGGTATCCGGCTATGTCGCCGGCATCGCGTTTCTCTGCTACGTCGGCTGCCGGGTTGTGGCCCGGTTGCGCAGCCGCCGCATCGCCGCCGCCTGAACCCTCCGGGGCTCAGTGGCGGCGCTGGCGCGCGATCTCGGCCAGGACGACGCCCGCGGCCACCGAGGCGTTCAGGGACTCGACCGGCCCGGCCATCGGGATCGAGACGGTGACGTCGCAGGTCTGCTTCACCAGCCGCGAGAGGCCCTTACCCTCCGAACCGATGACGAGCACCAACGGATCGGCCGCGAGCTCGAAGTCGTCGAGTGACACCGATCCCTCCGTGTCGAGCCCGGCGATCATGAAGCCGGCCGTGGCGTACTCGCGCAGGGTGCGCGTGAGGTTCGTGGCCCGCGCCACCGGGAGCCGCGCGGCCGTGCCCGCTGACGTACGCCACGCGACGGCCGTCATGCCCGCTGCCCGGCGCTGCGGCACGACGACGCCGTGGCCACCGAACGCCCCGACCGAGCGGACGACCGCGCCGAGGTTGCGTGGGTCGGTGACGCCGTCGAGCGCAACGATCAGCCCGGGCTCGGGCGACTCCGATGCGATCTCCAGCAGCTCGTCAGGATGCGCGTACTCGTAAGGCGGCACCTGGAGCGCGAGGCCCTGGTGCAACGCCCCACCGGCGATCCGGTCCAGGTCGTGGCGGGGAACCTCCAAGATCGAGATCCCGGCGTCGGCAGCGAGGTGCACCGCCTCGGCCACCCGCTCGTCGGTGGTGGTGCCGATCGCGACGTGCAGCGCGGTGGCAGGCACCCCTGCGCGGAGACACTCCACCACCGGGTTACGTCCCAGCACCGTCTCGGGGGTCTCGCCGTCGCCGGGCTTGCGGCGGTTGCCCGCGGTGGTACGGCTACCACCGCCGCCCTTCCCGGACTTCCCGGCGCTCGTGGCCGCTCGCGCCGCCTTGCGAGCCGCGGGATGACCAGGGCGCATCTCGGCGGGCGGCGTGGGTCCCTTGCCCTGCAGGGCGCGGCGGCGCTGCCCTCCGGAACCGACGACCATGCCCTTCTTGGTGCCGTCCTTGCGCATAGCACCGCGACGTTTGGAATTACCGGGCAATGTGCCTACACGTCCTTCAATGACCAAGTGGAGCCGTCAGGGCTGTCCTCCACGGACACCCCAGCAGCGGTGAGCCGGTCGCGCACCTCGTCGGCAGCCGTGAAGTCGCGCCGGGCGCGTGCGTCCTGACGCTGCGCGAGCAGGTCCTCGACCAGGGCGCTCAGCGCGCCCGTGGTGGCGTCGACCGTGCCGTCGTCCTCAGTCCAGTGGGGATCGAGGGGGTCGAGCCCGAGCACACCCGTCATCGCACGCACCGACTCGGCCGCGCGCATGGCCGCCGAACGGTCTCCGGCGTCCAGAGCGCTGTTGCCTTCGCGCACGGTGCCGTGGATCGCGGCCAACGCGCCGGGGGTGCCCAGGTCGTCGTCCATCGCCTCGACGAACTCCGGGGAGAGCGTGCCTGGCTCCGGCGTGCCGATCCGCTCACGCACGCGGTGGACGAACGATTCGATACGCCGGTAGGCGGCCACGGACTCGTGCAACGCGGCGTCCGAGTACTCGATGGACGAGCGGTAATGCGGGCCCACCAGGTAGTACCGCAGTTCGACGCCACGGACCCGGCGGAGCAGTACGTCGATAGAGAGGGTGTTGCCGAGCGACTTCGACATCTTCTCGCCACCCATCGTTACCCAGGCGTTGTGCAGCCAGTACTGCGCGAACGGGTCGCCTGCCGCGT
>DASYES010000248.1:0-6585 GCA_036498885.1 Pseudonocardia sp. | reverse complement strand
GATGACCGTGACGACGGCCCAGGAGACGATCCCGGACACGACCCCGGCGGCGGGCCCGCAGGCCACCCCGGAACCTCCGCCACGGCCCACCCGCACGCTGCTCCCCACCACTGTGATCGGATCATGGTCGGTGCCGGACTGGCTGGAGCGGGCCAAGACCGGCGTCCACCACGGCAGCGTGAGCCGAAGCCAGCTCGCGGACATGCACGACATGGCGGTGAAGGCCGTGCTGAAGGACCAGGAGGTGGCAGGCATCGACATCGTGTCCGACGGTGAGCTGCGCCGCGACAACGACATCGACTACCTGCTGGCCCGCGTGCCCGGAGTCGAGGTGCGCGACGCCGTGAAGGCCTTCTACTTCGACTACCTGGACCTGCACCTGCCCAGGCCGATCCCCGAGCCCGGGCCGGGGCCCCTCGGGCTGGTCCCCGACCTGGAGTTCACCCTCGCGCACACCGACCGGCCGGTGCGGTTCTCGGTCACGGGTCCGTTCTCCCTGTCGCGGCGGCTGCGTTGCGGGGGCACCGCCGCCTACTCCGAGCGGGCCGACCTCGTGCGTGGGCTCGCCCGCGTGCTCAACGCCGAGGCCCGCGCGCTCGCCGCGGCGGGCGCGCAGCTGGTGCAGATCGACGAACCGCTGCTCGCCGGGCACCCTGAAGACGTGGGGCTTGCTGTGGAGGCGGTCAACATCGTCACCGAGGACGTCCCGGTCACCTGGGCGCTGCATGTCTGCTACGGCAACCGCTATGCCCGTCCCCTGTGGGAGGGGCACTACGACTTCCTGTTCCCCGCCGTCCTGGACGCCGCGGTCGATCAGCTCCTGCTGGAGTTCGCGCGCAAGGGCGACGAGGATCTGCAGCTGATCGAGCGTCACGGCTGGGACCGCGTGCTCGGCGTGGGCGTCCTCGACGTGAAGACGCCCGACGTCGAAGCGGTCGACGTCATCGAGAAGCGCATCGAGCGGGCTCTGCAGGTCGTGCCCGCCGATCGGATTCTCGTCACCCCCGACTGCGGGCTCCGGCACGTGCCTGCCGACGCCGCCCGCGCGAAGCTGCGCGCAATGACCAGCGCGGCCGCCGCTGTCCGCGACCGTATCCAGAAGGAGAACACGTGATCCCCCTGGCCGAGAACGAACACCTCTTCACCTCGGAGTCGGTCACCGAGGGCCACCCCGACAAGATCGCCGACCAGATCTCCGACGCGATCCTCGACGCGGCACTCGCTGAGGACCCGACCTCTCGCGTGGCGTGCGAGACGCTGGTCACCACCGGGCTCGTCGTCGTGGCGGGCGAGATCACCACCAGGGCCACGATCGACTTCGCCGGGGTCGTCCGCCGCACCATCTGCGACATCGGCTACGACGACGGCGCCTACGGGTTCGACGGCCGCCACTGCGCTGTGATGATCACGCTCGACAAGCAGTCGCCCGACATCGCCCAGGGTGTCGACGTGGCCCACGAACACCGGGGAAACCTCTCCGAGGACGAGCTCGACAGCGCGGGTGCCGGCGACCAGGGCATGATGTTCGGCTTCGCCACGCGGGAGACCCCCGAGCTCATGCCCCTGCCGATCGCGCTCGCCCACCGGCTCTCCCGGCGACTGTCGGCCGTGCGCAAGGACGGCACGCTGCCCTACCTGCGCCCGGACGGGAAGACGCAGGTCACGGTGCGCTACCGCGACGGCGTTCCGGTCGCCGTCGAGAAGGTCCTGATCTCCACGCAGCACGCCGAGGAGGTCTCCACCGAGCAGATCCGCGACGACCTGTGGGAGCACGTCGTCACCCCGGAGATCCCGGCAGAGCTCTACTCCGCCGAGGCCCTCAAGGAGAACTACTTCGTCAACCCGACCGGCCGCTTCGTGATCGGGGGCCCGGTCGGGGACGCCGGCCTCACCGGTCGCAAGATCATCGTGGACACCTACGGCGGGTTCGCCCGCCACGGCGGCGGCGCGTTCTCCGGCAAGGACTCGTCCAAGGTCGACCGGTCCGCTGCTTACGCTGCCCGCTACGTGGCGAAGAACCTGGTGGCCGCCGGGCTCGCCGACAAGGTGGAGGTGCAGGTGGCGTACGCGATCGGGGTGGCCAGGCCGCTCTCGGTACTGGTGGAGACCTTCGGCACCGAGCACGTGCCCCTCGCGAACATCCGCAAGCTCGTCGATGAGCACTTCGACCTGCGCCCGGCCGCCTTCCGCCGAGATCTGCAGCTGAACCGCCCGATCTTCGGCAAGACCGCCGCCTACGGCCACTTCGGCCGTGACGACCCCGACTTCACGTGGGAGCGCACCGACAAGGCCGACGAGCTTCGCGCGGCGGCGGGGCTCGACTGATGGCTGGATTTCCGTCCGACCTGGAGATCGCGAAGGCCGCGAAGCTACAGCCCCTCGGGGATATCGCCGCCGAGATGGGCATCGGCTCGCACCTCGTCACGCCCTATGGCCGGCAGGTCGCGAAGATCGAGCTCGCGGCGATCGACGAGCTCGCCGACCGGCCGCGCGCCAAGTACATCGTGGTCTCCGCCGTCACCCCGACGCCGCTCGGTGATGGCAAGACCACGACCACCGTGGGGCTCGGCCAGGCGATGCGCCACATCGGCAAGCGAGCCACCATAGCGATCCGCCAGCCGTCCATGGGGCCGACGTTCGGCATCAAGGGTGGCGCCGCCGGGGGTGGCTACTCGCAGGTGGTGCCGATGGAGCAGCTCAACCTGCACCTCACCGGCGACTTCCACGCCGTCACCGCCGCCCACAACATGCTCGCGGCGGTGCTCGACAACCACCTGTTCCAGGGCAACGAGAGCGAGATCGACCAGCACAACATCACCTGGCGCCGCGTGCTCGACGTCAACGACCGGGCGCTGCGCAACGTCATCGTCGGGTTGGGCTCACGGCTCGACGGCGTGCCGCGCCAGACCGGGTTCGACATCACTGCGGCCTCCGAGGTGATGGCGATCTTCGCGCTCGCCCGGTCGGTGCCGGAGATGCGCGAACGGCTGGGACGCATCGTCGTGGCCTACACCCGCGACGGGAAACCGGTCACGGCCGAGGACATCGGTGGTGCAGGCGCGATGGCCGTGATCATGCGGGACGCGATGGCGCCGAACCTGCTGCAGACGCTGGAGAACACTCCGGTGCTGGTGCACGCCGGCCCGTTCGGCAACATCGCGCACGGCAACTCGTCGGTGGTGGCCGACCTGATCGGCATCCACTCCGGCGACTACCTCATCACCGAGGCCGGGTTCGGTGCGGATATGGGCGCCGAGCGGTTCTTCAACATCAAGTGCCGCGCGTCGGGCCTCACCCCCGACGCCGCGGTCGTCGTCACCACGGTGCGGGCGCTGAAGGCGCACTCGGGCAACCACCGCATCGTGGCCGGCAGGCCGCTGCCGGAGGCGCTGCTCGCCGAGAACCCCGACGAGGTGCACATCGGCGGGGCCAACCTGCGCAAGCAGATCGAGAACATCCGCCTGCACGGGATCCCCGCGGTCGTCGCGATCAACGCCTTCCCCGACGACCACCCGAGCGAGCACGCCGCGATCGCCGAGATCGCGGAGTCGATGGGCGCCCGCTCGGCGGTGTGCACGCACTTCGCCGACGGCGGACGCGGCGCCACCGACCTGGCCCGCGCGGTGGCGGAAGCCGCCGACGAACCGTCGGACTTCCACTTCCTCTACCCCGAGAGCGCTCCGCTGCGGGAGAAGATCGAGATCGTGGCGCGGGAGGTCTACGGCGCCGACGGGGTGGACTACGACCCGCCCGCCGCGCGCCAGCTCGACTCCTACGAGCGCAACGGCTTCGGCCACCTGCCCGTGTGCATCGCGAAGACGCACCTGTCGATCTCATCCGATCCCTCGCTCAAGGGCGCGCCGACGGGGTGGCGACTACCGGTCCGTGAGGTGCGGGCGTCGGTGGGAGCAGGCTTCATCTACCCGATCAGCGGCGACATGCGCACCATGCCGGGGCTCGGGGCGCATCCCGCGGCGCACAAGATCGATCTGGACGCCGAGGGAAACATCATGAACCTGTCGTGACGGCCGGGCGAGCGTGCACCGGTTCCCGGAGAACCGGTGCACGTTCGCGGCGCGCGAGTCGGCCATGACCAGCCGGGGTACCCGAGCACAATGACCGAGCCGGAACACGAGCCCGTCGAGAGTGCACGACCCAGGCTCGACCCGAGCGACCGTCCCAGCAGCGTGCGGCCGGACGCCCTCGAGCCCGAGGAGGACCAGGTCGAGGACCGGCGGGACACCGGCGGCCGATCCGAGCACGGTCCACCGTCGGAGGCTCCCGACCCGGCGTGACGCGCCGCGTCCCGCGACGCCAATCGCGTAACGAACGGCGGTATGGGTACGAATCGGACATGCCATCGACAGTGGTCGTCTTCGCTCCCTCGCCCCTGCTGACCGTCACCATCGAAGACCGGGCCGGCGTGCCCGACATCCATGTCCATGCCGGCGGTCAAGCGGTGTGGCAGGCCCGCATGATCTCCAGCCTCGGAGTCCCGGTGGTGCTGTGCGCCACACTGGGCGGCGAGGCGGGGAACGTACTCGGGCACCTGCTGCCCAGCGAAGGCGTCGAGCTGCGCGCCGTGCCGGTGGACTCGCGCAACGGCGGCTACGTCCACGACCGCCGTGACGGCGACCGCGACCCGATCGCAGAGGCGCCCGGCTCGCCGCTGGACCGCCACGAGCAGGACGCGCTCTACGAACTGATGCTCCACGAAGGCATCACGCACGGCACCGCGCTGCTCGGCGGCCCGAACTCCGACGACGTGATCCCGGCGGCGCTCTATGCCCGCCTTGCCACCGACCTCTCCCGCAACGGGTGCCGCGTGGCGGCCGACCTCTCCGGCAAACGGCTCGACGCCGTGCTCGAGGGCGGCCCGTTCGTCGTCAAAGTGAGCCATGAAGAGCTGCTCGCAGACGGCCGCGCCGAGAACGACGATCCGGCGACGTTGGTCGCAGCGATGCGGCAGCTGCGCGCGAAGGGCGCCGGCACGGTGATCGTCTCGCGCGCCGCCGAGCCCGCGCTCGCCCTCCTGCCGGAGGGACAGGAGGGCAGGAGCGACGTCCTGGAGATCCGCGTGCCGGAGCTGACGCCCGCCGAGACGCGCGGGGCGGGCGACTCGATGACAGCGGGCGCCGTGGCATCACTCGTGCAGGAGAAGCCGGTTCGGGAGGCGTTGCGCACCGGCGCGGCGTGCGGAGCCCTGAACGTCGTCCGGCGCGGGCTCGGTACGGGCGGGGCGGACGCAATCCGCGCGCTCGCCGAGCGGGTCGAGCTCGTCGACTGGACGGAGTGACGCGCACCACGCGCGCGCTCGCGACCCGCGACGACAGGATCGACCGCGGCGGGCTGTGACCGCGCCCAGCCGGGAGCCGCAATCGGCTCGGCAGCAGGGTCACTGCTCGGGGCCACTGCTCGGGGTCACTGCGCCGCTCCGGCGGTCTCGGCCCCGTCCATCTCGGATTCCATCTCGAGGGCGCCCACGTCGGCACGATCGGTCCCACCGGTCCGCGCCCCGCCCTGGACCCGGCGGCTGCGCACCGCGATGACCTCCCCGTAAACCGCTTCGGTGGCGGTGGCCACCCGCTCCCAGTCGTACCGGACGAGGACGCGGTCGCGCCCGGCGATGCCGTACGCCGCTGCACGCGTCGGGGACGCGATCAGGTCACGCACCGCGGCAGCCACGGCGTCCGGACGGCGCGGCGGTACGAGCAAGCCGGTGACCTGGTCCACCACCGTGTCCTGGATGCCTCCGACGGTGCTGGCCACCACCGGACGCGCACACGCCATCGCCTCGAGCGGCACGATCCCGAACGGCTCGTACCACGGCACGCACACCACCGCGTCGGCCGAGCGCAGCAGGGCGGGGACCTGCTCCCGGCCGACCGGCCCGATCAGGCGAACGCGGTCGGCCACCCCGACGGCCTGCGCCCGGGAGCGCAGCCGCTCAGCGTGCGGATCGGTGGCCTGCGCCCCACCCACCGACGGGTCTCCGCCGGCTACCACCAGCTCGGCGTTCGGAATGCGGCGCAACGCCTCGATCACCTCGTCGACACCCTTGTGCGGCACCAGCCGGCCGAGCGAGACGAGGCGCGGTCGCTCGGAGCGGTGTGCCACGGGTCCTTCGGGAGTGAACAGGCCGGTGTCGACCCCACACGGCACCACGCTGATCCGCCGGCGTGGCGCGCCGAGCCGCGCGAGCTCGAATACCTCATCGGTGCAGGTGGCGAGCACGCGATCGGCCGCGCGAGCCACGGCGAGCTCCGCGCGTATGCGCCCTTCCGGGCTCGTGTCGTCGCTGCCGTGGTGGCGGCGTTGCACGCTCCCGAGCGCATGGAAGGTCTCCACGACGGGTATCCGCCCGCCCGCTGCGGCGAGCGCCACCATGCCGGACATCCAGAAGTGCGCGTGGACGATATCGGGCGGATCGGTCGACCAGGCTGCCTTCACCGTGTCCGTGAAGGCCGGCAGGTGCGGCACCAGCTCCTCCTTCGGTAGCGGTTCGGCCGGACCCGCCCATGCATGCCGGACCACGACACCCGGCCGCAACGGCACCGTGTCGGGAAGCGTGGGATCGTCGCGGCG
>DASYES010000247.1:0-5607 GCA_036498885.1 Pseudonocardia sp. | reverse complement strand
ATCTTGTGAAACTCCACCGTCGTTCTCCTCAGGCGCTGATGGTGTCGAGCAGGTCGAACAGGTCGGTGTCGTCATCGGCGAGGGCGTCAGGGGACACCCGCAGGCCGCTTGCGATCAGCTGCTTCGCGGCCGGCACGTCTCCCCCGCGGTCGACGGCGAACGCGGCGTGCACGCACCCGTCGGCCAGGTAGAAGGCCGTGAAGTCGCGGTCGTCGACACTGCCGCGCACCACGATCTCGGCGCCCGGACGCGGCCGGCCGACGAACTGCAGCCCGAGCTCGTACTGGTCGGACCAGAACCACGGCACCTCGTCGGCCGGACCGGCCGGCTTGCCGATGAGCGCCTTGGCAACCGCGGTGCCCTGCGTCGTGGCGTTGTCGACGTGCTCGACGCGGACGAACCCGTCGCCCACGGCGCGGCTCGCGACGTCACCCGCGGCGAACACTCCCGGGACCGCCGTGCGGCACCCGTCGTCGACGACGATGCCGCCGCGGACCGGGTCGACTCGGATCCCGGAGGCACGGGCGATCTCGTCGTTCGGAACCGCACCGACAGCCACGACGACAAGGTCGGCCTCGACGTCGCCTGCGGCGGTGCGGACGACCACGCCGCCGCCGGTCTCGTCGACCGCGCCGACCTCCTGACCACAGCGCAGGTCGACGCCGTACTGGCGGTGCAGGCCGGCATAGAAGCCGGCCATCTCCGGGCCGAGCTGGGAGAGCAACGGCAGCACCCCGGCCTCGAGGACGGTGACGGCGATGCCGGAGTCGCGGGCGGCGGAGGCGACCTCGGAGCCGATCAGCCCGCCACCGACGACGGCGATCCGCTCGGCGGCCGACAGCATGCCGCGCAGCCGGGCGGCATCGTCGAGGGTGCGCAGGTAGACCACCCGGTCACCCCCGACGCCCGGCAGCCGCCGGGCGCTGACGCCGGTGGCCAGCAGGATCGCGTCGGAGGTGAGCTCGCTGCCGTCGATCAGCCGGACGGCTCCCGCGGCCACGGACGCCGCACGGACGCCCAGGCGCAGTTCGACGTCGTTGTCCGAGCACCAGGCCTCGTCGAGCAGGGTGAGATCCTCCGGTTCGGTCTCGCCGCGGAGGAACTCCTTGGACAACGGCGGGCGCTGGTAGGGAGCGTGCAGCTCGTCGGACAGCACGGTCACGCGCCCGTCGAAACCGCGCCGGCGCAGCAGCCGGACGGCGGCGACGGCGGCCTGACCGGCGCCCACCGTCACGAGGCTGCGCGGTAGGTCGGACATGTCGTCTCCTCTATGGACGGGGGTGGGCGCTGATGTGCACCACGCCGTCGATCACTCGGACCTCGTGGACGGGCTGGCACTCGTCCTGGTCGTCGGCCGCTCCCGTCTCGGGGTCGAACGTCCACTGGTGCGCGGGGCAGACGACCTTGCCCTTCCACAGCACCCCGCGGGACAGCGACCGTCCCTTGTGGATACAGACGTCGTCGAGGGCGAAGACCCGGTCGCCGACCAGGAACAGGGCGACCGCCCGGTCCCCCGACTCGACGCGGAGCTTCTTGCGGCGCTTCAGGTCCGCGAGCGGGACCGTGGCTATCCACTGCCCCGTGTCGATGTCGCTCACGGGCTGCTCCCGGGCGTAGGGCCGCGGCGGACGCGCTGGTGCGGCCGCCGCGGCGAGGCGGTCAGAGGGTGGGCGCGACGTAGGTGTCGTAGAGCGCACGGGTGTAGGAGAAGCGCATCTCCGCGCCCCAGCGGACGTACTGGAGGCAGCGCTGCTGCAACTCCGGCGTGTCGGCGTGGTCGAGCACGATCTGGTAGCCGCGCTCTCCGTGCACCTCGTCAGAGGTGATGTGGAGGTCGAAGAACTCGATCTCGTCCTCGGTGAAGCCGTAGGACTCGCGCAGCGGGATGATCTGCTTCTTGTAGATGCTCGGCACCTGCGATTCCAGGCCGACAACCAGCGCGGCCGTGGCCACCACGAAGTGCTCCCGCATCGCCACGGCGTAGCACCAGGACTGGAGCCCGCGGGTCACCGCGTTCATGTTCTCCGGGTCCTCGATGCGTTCCCTCGTGGTGCCACAGGCCTCACCGAAACGAATGAGGAGGTCGGTGTGCCGGATGTCGGCGAGTTCCTCCTCGTACATGTTCTGGAGCGTGAAGTCCTTGGCATCGGTGAACTTGTCCGGGGTGTTTCCGTAGATGTAGCCGAGATAGTCGGCGAACGGCCCGACGTAGTGGAAGTGGTTCTCGGCCCAGCGCGCGAAGTGCTCGCGGGTCAGCTCACCGTCGGCCCAGGCCTTGCTGAACGACGCGTTCTTGGCCTCGCGGCCCTTGATCGCGTTCTCGAGCGCGGCACGGAAGTCGTCGCGGGACAACAGACCGGGCGTCCCGTCAGCTGTGGTGGAGGCGCTGTCTGCGGTCAGGGTCATGGCGAACCCTCCTCGGGAAGGTCGGGAAGTGGTGGAACGGGCTCGAGGTGGCCCGGACGATCCGGTCGGCCCGATGACGAGAACGCTAATCGGCTGAGGCCTCCGGATCCTGGTCATTCAGCACAAGGACCGGGGTCATCTTGCAGGGGTGTGCACACGGCTCTCCGAAGACGACACCGGCCCCGGTAGGGAGCGCCGGGGCCGGTGCCGTGCATTTCTTTTCCGAGCGGGTGTCCGGGCGGAATTACTCAGAAGAACAGCGCTGCAACCAACGTGGACAGCACGAGGCCGGCCACGACGGGGAGGAAACATTTCCGGGCCAGCTCGATCACGGGCACGCGGGTCACCCCGGCCACCACGAGCAGCGAGGACCAGGCGATGAGTACGCCGCCGCCCGTCCACACCGAGCCCATCTGGCCGACGGCGGCCAGCGTCGCGGGATCCATTCCGGCGTGCGGGCCGAGTGCGCCCGCGAGCGAGCCGGTGAGCGGGAGCCCGGAGAAGCCGGAGCCTTCCAGCCCGCACATCATCCCGATGATCAGCACGCCGAAGCACATGACGACCGGGTTGCCGGGAATGAAGTGCTCCGCGCCGGTGACGAGGTCGACGAGCAGGCCGGGTGCCTGCTGGCCGTCCTCGTAGCCGAGGATCTTCCCCGCGAAGTCGGCGTTGCCCAGGAAGAAGAACCCGGCGATCGGCAGCACCACGCCCATTGCGCGGAACGCGAACACCAGGCCGTCGGTCAGGTGCTCGCCGGTGGACTGCAGGGCCTTCTTCGGCCCGTCCAGTGCGGCCGCCGCGACGATCACCAGGATCGCGGCGAGCCCGCCGACCAGCGCGGCCGCCGACCCGCCCTCGAGCGAGGGGACGACATCGGTGACCTTGCCGAGCACCATGTAGACGATCATCGCCAGGAACGCGATCGGTACGACGATCGAGAAGACCTTCGACAGCCGCTCGATGCGAGCGTCCGCCACATCGTCGTCGACCGGCGCGGCGTCACCGTCGTCGGCCGGGCCGCCGGCAGGGCCGGAGCCGCCCGAGGGAGGCGGTCCGTCCACGGATCCCCCGGGCCCGGTGGACGCGGGGCCGCCGACCGTCGCACCGACCGGCACCTTTTCCTCGACCACGGCGATCGGCTCGGCGATCGGCTCGGCGGCCGACGCGGGGATGAGCTTGCGGGTCGGCGACACCGAGATGCGACGCAGGAGCCGGCGCGTCGGGCGGGGCTCGGCGACGACCCCGGCCTCCCACTCCTCCAGGTTCGACTCAGCGGGCGTGCGCATGTGCCTGCGCAGCATGACGCCGACGATCACCAGCGCGGTGATCCCCGTGACCAGCGACAGGACGAGCGCGACGTCGGCGACGGCCGAACCCGCCACCCCCGCCGCCGTCGCGGACAGTCCGGGCGCGACCTGCATGACGTAGTCGCTCGAGAGGGCCATGCCCTGGCCTGCGACCGCGATCGCCATCGCGGCACCCATGGCGGGGAGCCCCGCCCGGATGGCGGCCGGGACGAGAATCGCGCCGATCAGCGGCACCGCCGGCGTCGGCCAGAAGAAAAGGCTGATCCCGTAGGTGACGACGGCCAGCACCGCGTAGGCGGACCAGCCGCCCCGCATGACCTTCTGGAACGGCGTCACCATGCGCTGGTCGGCCTTCATCGCCCGGAGCGCGCCGAGCAGAGCGGTGACCATGGCGATGATCAAGAAGATGTTGAACAATTCGGATGCTGCGACCAGGCTGGCGTTGAAGATCGCCTGGATCCCCGTGACCGGGCTTCCCGTCATGACCCACGCCGTGACGGCGGTGGCCAGGAGGGCGGGGACCACGACGTTCTTGCGTGCGACGGTGACTCCGATGATGAGGAGAACACCCGCCAGGTAGACCCAGTGCGCGGGGGTCAGTCCCACCGCGGCCTCCTTCCCGCCGGCGTCGGCGGTCATCTGCTGTGTGGCGGGACACAGTCCTCTTACCAGCGTGATCGCAGCTACGACAACAGTGCACAGCGCACGGGTTTCGGATTGTGCACGTTGTCGTTAAGGCACAGTGCACGTCGGCGCCGCCCAGTTCTGTGCACATTTCACCTACTGGTCCTCGCAGGGGCCGTCCATCGTGCAGGTATGACCGTCACGGCACCCCTTGCCTCGTTCCCGGACGCGCTCCGGCCCGCTGCCCTCGGCGCCGAGGGGATGGTCGCTGCGAGCCATCCCGCGATCAGCCGGGCGGGTGCGGACGTGCTCGCGACAGGCGGCAACGCGATCGACGCCGCGCTCGCGATGGCCGCCGTGGCATGGCTCGCGCTCCCCGGCCAGTGCGGCATCGGCGGTGATGCGTTCGTGCTGGTCCGCGAGCCCGACGGCTCCGTTCACGCCTTCTGCGGCAGCGGCTTCGGCCCCGACGGGGGAACGCCCGAGCACTACTCCGGGCTGACCGGGCTCCCGCGGTACGGCCCGCTGTCCGTCGCGGTGCCGGGTGCGGTCGCCGCCCTGTCCGCCCTCCACGCAGCGGGCGCCTCCCGCTCGTTGCCCGAGCTGTGGGCGCCCGCCGTGACGATCGCGCGAGCCGGCCTGCCCTGCACCGCCCGGACCAGCGGGGACCTCGCCCAGCACGCTGACCGGCTCGCCGCCGACCCCGACGCCGCGGCGACGTTGCTGCGTGATCGGCACGCGCCTGCCGTGGGGACCCGCCTCGCGCAGCCCTTGCTCGCCGCGTCGATCGAACAGCTCGCGGCCGATCCCGCCGCGTTCTACAGCGGTGAGCCGGCCGAACGGGCCGTTGCTTTCCTCGCCGGGCTCGGTGCGCCGTTCTCCGGCGAGGAGTGGGCGGCGAGCGGCGAGGTCCGTCCCGAGCCCGCCCTCCGCGGCCGCTACCGCGGGCACTGGGTGCACCAGACCCCGGTGCCGACGCCCGGCTGGATGGTTCTCGACCAGCTCGCTGTCTGCGAGGGCGAGCTCGGCGGCCCGCCACTCGCCGCCGGCGCCGTGCACTGGCTCGCCGGTGCCGCCCGGATCGCCTTCGCCGACCGCTTCGCCCACGCGGGCAGCGACTCGGACGGCTGGCGCCGCGGCGGCGAACCCGCCGCGATCGCGCGGGCACGTAACCGGATCCGGGCCGGTGACCTGCCCGCACCGGCCGGGGCCGACCCGGCGGGCGACACGACGTCGATGGTCGCGGTCGACGGCGACGGCCGTGCGGTCA
>DASYES010000246.1:0-4800 GCA_036498885.1 Pseudonocardia sp. | reverse complement strand
CTGGACGCCGCCGCATCCGGTGCGCTCGGTGTCGTCGGATTCACGAAGACCCCGCTGCTGAGCGACCTGCTCGGGGTGCCGGCGGACGTCCTCCGCGGCACGGGCGCGTTCCTCGTCGCCTACGCGGTGGCGCTGGCCGTCCTCGCGGCCATGAGAACGATTCCGCGCCCGGCCGCGTGGACGGTGGTGGCCGGCAACCTCGCCTGGTCTGCCGGCAGCATCGCCGCCGTGGTGGCAGCCCGCGAGTCCCTCACTGCACTCGGGGTGGGAGTCGTGCTCGTGCAGGCGGCCGCCGTGGCGGTGTTCGCCGAGCTCCAGTGGATAGGCCTGCGAGGAGCTCGGTAGCGGGAGCGAGAGGACGGGTGTTCCACGTGAAACACCCGCAGCCCTGCTGGGCGGCGCACTGCCCCTGGCTCGGTGAAGTGAACATCCAGTGGACGACAAAGCCGCATACGAGGCAAATAGGCCGGTACCGTCCAGGGGTGATCGAGTCCGCGGGTGAGATCGTCGTCGACAACGACCGTCCTGTCCGCGAACCGGCGGCATGGCCATGGCTCGGCGCGGTCGCCGGGGCCGTCACGGTGCTGTTGATCGCCGTGGCGGACCGGTACGGCTATCACCGCGACGAGCTGTACTTCATCCGGGCGGGGTCGGAGCCCGCCTTCGGGTACGCCGACCAGCCGCCACTCACCCCCATGCTCGCGCACGGCCTTCACACCCTGTTCGACGGTTCGCTGGTGGGGCTGCGGCTCCCGTCGGCGGTGATGGCCGGGGTCGTCGTGCTGCTCACCGGTTTGCTCGCCCGCGAGCTCGGCGCGGGCCGCGGCGCGCAGGTACTCGCCGCCGGGTGCATGGCCGTCTCGGCAGTACTTCCGGTGGTGAGCCACACGCTCTCCACGACCACCATCGACCTGCTGGTGTGGACCGCGATCTCGTGGCTCGTGGTGCGGGCACTGCGCGATGGCGGACCGCTGTGGCTCGCGGTCGGAGCGGTCTCCGGTGTCGGGCTGCAGAACAAGATGTTGCCCGCGTTCCTGCTGGCTGCGCTGCTCGTCGGCGTGGTGGTGGCCGGGCCGCGTACGACGCTGCGCTCGGCCTGGCCGTGGCTCGGCGGCCTGCTCGCGCTGCTGCTGTGGATGCCGAACCTCGTGTGGCAGGCCGCCAACGGCTTTCCACAGCTCGAGCTCTCCGCCGCGATCGCCGCGGGCAGCTCGGGCACCAGCGAGCCCTGGTACGTGTTCCTCCCGTTCCAGCTGATCCTGGTGAGTCCGCTACTCGTCCCCGTCTGGGCCGTGGGCTGGTGGCGCCTCGCCCGCGATCCCGCACTGCGCACCTGGCGCGCGTTCGCGGTGGCGTACGTGGTGCTGGTGGTGGTCTTCATCGCCACCGGCGGCAAGCCGTACTACCTCGCGGGCCTCTACCCCGTGCTCCTCGCCGCCGGAGCGGCACCGGTGCTGGCCTGGGCACGCTCACGGCGCCGGCGCTCGGCCGTCCTGGGGGCGGCACTCGTGCTCAGCGCTGCCACGTCGAGCGTCCTCATGCTGCCGCTCGTGCCGGTGGAGCGGCTGGCCGCGACCCCGATCGTGGACATCAACTACGACGCGGGTGAGACCGTCGGCTGGCCGCAGTTCGCCGCCACGGTCGCCGCGGCTCGGTCGACCGTCCCCGCCGCCGACCAGGTGGCGGTCCTGACCCGGAACTACGGCGAGGCCGGAGCCGTCGACCGGTACCTGCCCGAGCTCGCCCCGGCCTACAGCGGGCACAACGCCTACTGGGATTGGGGCCCGCCGCCGGACGACGTCACCACCGTGATCGCTGTCGCGTTCACACAGGAGCAGCTGCGCAGCTGGTTCAGTCGGGTAGAGCTCGCCGGGCGGATCGACAACGGGGTCGGCCTGGAGAACGACGAGCAGGGCACTGCGGTCTGGGTGGCGAGCGGCCGGCTGGCGCCGTGGCACGAGATCTGGCCGCAACTACGCAGCCTCGGCTGAGAAAGCCCGCACGCGATCCGGCGCCGCGGTCAGGCAGTGGGCGTGAGCCGGCGGAGGCCGTCGAGTACGGCTTGCTCGACCTCGATTCCGCCGGCCGCGCTCCGTTGCGCGCGCACGGCCGCCGACCGCTCGAACGGCATGCGCACGGCCACCGCCGGATCGACCGGTCGCGTCGCGCGCACGGCGGCCGCGAACTCCGCGGTCCGTTGCTCGAACTCCGTGGGGGAGCCGAAGAGGTCCGGACGCACAGCGAGCACGAGCATTCCGAAGTCCTCGAGCTGGGGCGGTTGCGCCGGGGACCCGGCCAGGACGCCGAGCAACTGGACGACGATCCCGAGCCCGCTACCCCGGTGGCCACCCCACGAGGTGAAGGCGCCGGACAGCGCCGCCACCGGGTCATCGGTCGGCTCGCCCGCGGAGTCGTACGCCGAGCCGGGCGGCAACCGACGGCCGGTGCGGTTCGCCAGCACGGCCTGCGCGTGGATGATCTCCGAGATCCCGATGTCCCAGATCACCGGCACATCCCCGGCAGACGGGAACCCGAAGCAGATGGGGTTGGTGCCGAAGCGCGGCTCGGTCCCCCCGTAGGGCGCCACCCAGGGCGTCGCGTTCGACGCGAGCATCGCAACCATGCCCGCCCCCGTGATCATCTCCGCGTAGTAGGAGAGCATTCCCGTGTACCAGGTGTGGTTCGCTCCGACCACGGCAAGGCCCGAGACCTGGGCCTTCTCGACAGCGATCTCGGTCGCCCGGCGCCCGACGAGGTAGCCGATGCGGTCGGCGCCGTCCAGCTGGGCCGACACCGGCGACTCACGGGTGATCCGCATGGCGGCGTCGGTCATCGGGGTGCGGGCGAACCGGTCGGCGATGCTGAGGATCCGTGCGAGCCCGGCGTAGGAGAGCCCGCGCAGCTCGCAGTCCATGAGGTGGTCGAGCACGAGCGCGGCCTCCGCCTCCGCGAACCCGATGGCGCGCAGGGCGTCGGTGCCGAGCCGTTCCGCTGTGTCGAATGCGACGAACACCATCGGTCAGCGCCGCCGATCCACGAACGACCCACCGGCCGCGCGGCATGCGGAAGGTGGTTCGACGGACATGACGTGCTGGTCGATCGGGTTCGCCATGCACCCGATTCTGCCTCGCGTTACCGCGCGGCCCGGTCCAAGCACCGCGGTGGGACATTCGCACTTTTCCGGGCATACCGGGATCGCACCTTCTGAACGGACTGCATATTCACTGGATTATGGTGCGGCACGAGCGACGATTCGCAGCGAGGAGAGCACCGCAGTGGGCACCTTGAGTTGGCTGGAAGCGATCGTGATCGGTGGCCTGCAAGGGGTCGCTGAGCTCTTTCCGGTTTCCAGTCTCGGGCACAGCGTGCTGATTCCCGCCGTGGTCGGCGGCAGCTGGGCCCAGGATCTCGACGTCACCTCGCCCGAGTCGCCGTACCTGGCGTTCGTGGTCGGGCTGCATGTGGCCACGGCCATCGGGTTGATCGTGTATTTCTGGCGCGACTGGGTGCGCATCGTACGAGGTCTCGTCACGAGCATCGTCCGGCGCGAGGTGGTGGAGGCCGAGCAGCGACTGGGATGGCTACTCGTGCTCGCCACGATCCCGGTGGGAATCGCCGGGATCGTTCTCGAACACGTGTTCCGCGTCTACTTGAGCAGGCCCGAGCCCACCGCGGCCTTCCTCGTCCTCAATGGGGTACTGCTGCTCGTCGCGGAACGGTTGCGTCGACGCTCCGAGCTACGCGAGCCCGAGCCGCCCACCGTCCCGCTCTCGCGGGTCCGGGTATCCGCCGGCCCCGGCGGGAAGGCTCATCGTGCGGCGGCCGCGCCGACCGCCGAGGAGTTGGCCGATCGACGGCTCGCCCAGCTCCCGGTCGGGCGCGCGATGCTGATCGGAGCCGCGCAGATCGCAGCACTCGCGCCGGGCATCAGCCGGTCCGGCTCCGCAATGGCCGCCGGCCTGGGAAAGGGCCTGTCCCACACCGACGCAGCACGCTTCTCCTTCCTGCTCGCCACGCCGGTGATCCTCGCCGCGGGCGTGCTGAAGGTCGGCGACCTCGCGGGCCCACTCGGCGCGGGCATCCGGCCACAGATCCTGGTGGGCAGCATCCTCTCCGGGGTAGGCGCCTATGTCTCGGTGCGATTTCTCACGCGGTACTTCGAAACCCGCTCCCTGCGCCCGTTCGGGATCTACTGCATCGTCGCAGGTCTCGCCTGTCTCGCGTGGTTCCAGCTGCGCTGATACGGGGCTCATCGGCAGCGCCTCCGCGACCTCCATGAATGGTTTGCACGGCACGTGCCGGCAGCGCAACAAGGCGCGAGCGTCGAACCATCTCCCGCATTTCGGGCATTACCGCCGGGCAGGTATGGGAAGAGTCTCCACAGCCCCTTACCCCGAGCGGCCTGCACGTATTATTCGGGACCCGTGGCCGATCAGGCAGAAAAAGATCCGCTCGCGGTCACGATAATTCTGCCCACTCCACCGTTTTCGGGAGTTTATCCACGATGACCGACATATCGACCGGCCGTGGGAGTGCGCCCACGTCCGGCCTCCGCCGCGAGGTCGGGCCGATCCCGTTGATGTTCATCTCGCTCGGCTCGATCATCGGGTCGGGCTGGCTGCTGGGTGCACTCACCGCGGCTTCTGCGGCCGGCGGTGCGTCGGTCCTGTCGTGGCTGCTAGCGGGTGCGGTGATGGTGCTGCTCGCTCTCGTGCACGCCGAACTCGCCGCCGCCTACCCCTTCGCCGGTGGCACCGCCCGCTACCCGAAACTCGCGTTCGGCACGCTGGCCGGCTTCGC
>DASYES010000245.1:0-5591 GCA_036498885.1 Pseudonocardia sp. | reverse complement strand
GGTCACGCTGATCCAGGGTAGCCCCTCCGGCGAAGCGCCCGTCGACCGCGCGGCACCCATTCCGGTCGCCGGGTGGGTACGGTGACCGCCCGGACGAACGAGGGGGGCGCCGATGGCGATCGGACGCACGCCACCCGCCCTGCTCACGGCCGCCGCGCTGGTAGCCGTCCCCGCGGTGACGTTGCCGCTGCCGTGGTGGACCGCGCCCCGCCGGCCTGTGGTACTCGCCGGCACCGGGCCCGCCGTACCCGGAGAGGCCACGCGCTGGTCGGGCTGGGAGGTCATCGGCACCGCAGGCGCTGCCCTGCTGGTCGCGCTCGTCGTGGCCGCCGCGACCGTCGTGCTCCTCTACGCCCGACGCGGCGGGCGCTGGACCGTCGCGGCGCGGGTGCTCGTGGCGGCAGCGGGAGCGGGGTTCGTCGCGGCCGGGGTGTCGGTGCTGGCCGGGTGGGGTTCGGGCGCGGCGCTCGGCGCCGTGATCGCGCTGATCGCCGGCACCGGCGCCGTGCTCCTCGCCGCCGGCCGGACGCCACGCTTCCTCCTCGGCGGGTTGCTCGTGGTCGTGCTCATCGCGGCGGCCGTGCCGGTGCTGCCCGGTGGACCGGCATCCGGCTCCGGCGAGCGCCGCGCCGGACCGTTCGTGCGCATCGCCGAACTGGACGCTCCGCAGCTGCGCACCGGCACCGCCGGGCTCACGGCGTCCCCCGAGCCCCGCGTCGTGACCCTCGACGCCGGGGTCGGCATCGCGAACAGGGCCGGGCTCGCCGGTGTCGACCCCCGTGGACGCGCCGAGGTGCTCGCCCTGACCCCCGATGACCCACCGACGACGCCCGGCCCGTCGATCCTCGGAGTGGCCGGGAGCCGCGTCGCGCGCTGGTCGGGTGCGGAAGAGGTGACCGTCACCGGGCTCGACGCGACGGACCCCGTCGCCGTGACCGTGCACGGGGTGAGCGCCGCCAGCGTGGTCGGCCCGGACGGCACGGTGTGGCTGCGCTCGACCGGTGATCCGCCCGGCACCGCACGCGTGCTCGACCTCGCAGAACGGAACGGCACCCAGCTGGCCGCCGGCACCTTCCTCCCGGTGGTGTTCATTCTCGGGCCGGTCGACAGCGTGCCCGTCGACGTCGCCGCGGTGCTCCCGCTGCGCGACGGTGCCCTGCGATTCGTCCCGCAGGCGGCCGGGGTTCGCTTGGAGCGGATCTCCAGCGGACCGGCGGCCCGCGCAGAGGTGGACGTGCTGGCAGGCGGCCTCGACCCGTCGTGCGGGCTCACGGCGTCCGGTCCGGCGACCTTTCTCCCCCACCAGAGCCCGCTGGCCGTCGACGCCGAGGGCGGTGTCTGGTTCGTCGCGGGGGACGGTGCCGCCGCCCGGCTGGTCCGGCTGGATCCCTCCGGGGCGCTGCGCGCGGTGCCGGCCCCGCTCCCGGGCCCGGTCACCACGCTGGCGGTGGCCCCATCCGGCGATGTCGTGCTGACCTCCCTCGACCCGGACGGGCCCGCGCTGTGGCGGCTCCCGGAACCGGACTCCGCGCTCGGCGATCTCCCGGCACCTCCGGCGGGCTGCACTCCGGGCCCCGCCGCCGTCGCCCGGCCCGTGACGCTGGTGCCGGTGGCCCGGGCCGGGCGCGACTCGCTCGGCGTCCCCCTCGGCGTCGACGGGCGGTGGGCGGCCGGGGCGCCGGGCGGCGAGGTGGCCGTCGTCGCCGCTGACGGCACCCGCACATCCGTGGGAGCGCGCTCGGACGGCACCAGAGGCCAGGTGTGGCCCGACGGTTCCGGCGGTGTGTGGTGGCTCGAGTCGCCTCCCGGTGGCGCGCCCCGGACGCTCGTGCACGCCACCCCGGCGGGCGAGCAGCGGTTCGCACCCGTCCCGGATCCGGCGCCCACCGGGAGCGCCGACGCGTTCCTCCTCACCGACCTCGGTGGCCGCCCACCGCTGCTCGCCACGCCCGTGGGCGCCTTCCGGATCGACGGTGGTGCCCCGGTGCGCACGGTCGAGGGCCGGATCGACGGTGGTGTGGTCCGCAACGACGGCCGGGGCTGGGTACTCGCCGACGGCCGGCTGCTCGCCCTCGACGGCGACCGGGTTCTCGGACCGGTGATCGACGCGGGCGAGCGCAGCGGCGACACCACCCCGGTGGCGGTGCAGCTCGCACGGGGTGTCGCGCCTGCGGCGCTGGCGTTGCCGCGCGGCACCGTCGGTCTCGACGGGTCGGGGCGGCCGATCGTGGTCTCCGATGACGTGGTGCTCGCCGTCGGCACCGACGGGGCCGTCACCGTGGTGGCGCAGGATCGGCGGCTGGCCGGCCTCGGACTCTTCGCCGCCGAGGGCGGGCTGATGGCCTACGACACCGGGGACGTGCTCCGGGTGGACCTCCCCTGACCCGGCGCGCGGACGGGGTCAGCCCCAGGCGGCGCGCATCGGGTTGCCTGCGGTGGTGAGCCTGCGGGTGGTGGAGGCGATGATCATGACGATCGCGATCGCTCCGGCCACCACCACCGCCGCGGGCGGATCGTTGAGCGCGATGCCGGCCGCTGCCCACACCGCGGCGACCGAGTAACCGATGACAGCCGTGCCCGCGAGCACCACCCACGACGCGATCACCGACACCGCCAGCAGCACGACGACCGCCGCGATCGCCGCCAGCGCGCCGGAGCCGGGCAGGCCCATCCACACCCCGGTGGCCGCGGTGCCGAGCGCGATGGCGAACGACACCCATCCCGTATAGAGCGCGACGGTGCCCCGCAGGACGACCCGTTCGAGGACGCTCTCGGCAGGCCGGCGGCTGAGCCGGCCGAACACGACCGCCAACGCGACCAACAGCATCACGATCAGCAGCTCGGCCAGCGGCACCCAGCCCGACCCGAAGGCCAGCACCCAGCCGACGTTGACCACGGCGGAGAACGCGAGCCACCAGCCGATCTCGCGGTGGAGCTGGCGGCCACGCTGCCCCGGCAGCGCCTGGTACGCGGCGTAGCCGAGGAAACCGACGTAGATGGGGCCCCAGATGACGAACGCCCAGTCGGCGGCCAGCAGCGGCGTGGCGTACTCGCGCGCCACCGCGCCGATGGACTGGTGCGTGGCCCCGATTCCCGCGAGCACGGAAACGACGATCTGGAGCACCGCGAACACCGCCACCAGGATGCTGCGGACGAGGTCAGCGAGCACTGGTCGCCGGGACGTCACCGTCATGGGCGCCATTGTCTGCCTGCCCGCAAGCGTCGGGCCAGCCGAGTTCGCTCGACGGAAGCGGAGATGCGGACGAGCGGGGCGACTAGCGCAGCAACAGGGCATCGAGCCGGCGTGACGCGACGGTGACACCGAACGCGATCATCACCAGGAAGTACGTCAGGTGTCCGAGCATCCCGAGGTGCACCGCGCCGGTGGTGAGCCCCCGCATCAGCTCCACCGCGTGGAAGAGCGGGAGGCACTCCACCACGATCTGCAGCCACCGGGGATACACCGAGAGCGGGTAGAAGGTGGTGGAGAACAGGAACATCGGCAGGATCACGAGCGTGACCAGGTCGAAGTCCTGCCACGACCGCATGTAGGACGTGGCCGCCATACCGACGGCAGCGAAGGCGAACGCCACCACCAGCGCGGCCGGCAGCGCGAGCAGCGCCCAGGGAGAGACGAGGAGCCCGAAGCCCGCCATCACCGTGAGGAACCCCAGCGCGTAGAGCCCGCCGCGGATGAGCGCCCAGCCGATCTCTCCGAGCGCGATGTCGACCGTGCCGAGCGGAGTGGCCAGCATCGCGTCGTAGAGCTTGGCGTGCTTGAGCTTGAAGAAAACGTTGAAGGTGGCGTCGAACACAGCGCCGTTCATTGCCGACGCCGCCAGCAACCCGGGAGCGATGAACGCCGCGTAGCTGATGGGGCTGCCGTCGGGCCCGGGGAGCATGCCGACCAGCGATCCGAGCCCCTGCCCCATCGCGACGAGATAGAACACCGGCTCGAAGAATCCCGAGACGAAGGCGAGCCAGGCCCGCCGGGAAGCGGTGGCCGAGCGCAGGAGCAACGCGTGGGAGCGCCCCGCGTAGCTCCCGGCCGGGAGCAGGCGCAACAGCCCGCCGGCGGCGGGCGGGGCCGGAACCTGCGTGGTCACCTGGTGAGCCTCCTGGTGAAGAACCGGATGGCGAGCGCGATGCCGAGCGCGAGGAGCGCGCAGAGGTAGGCCAGGTGGCCCAGTGCGGCGAGCGGCTGCCACCGGTCGAGGGCCGCCGCGCGGGCGAGCTCGGTGCCGTGCCAGAGGGGCGAGACGAGTGCGACGGGCTGCACCCACTCCGGCAGCCGGTCGACCGGGAAGAACGTGCCCGAGAACAGCGTCATCGGGATCACGACGAAGCGGAACAGGGCGTTGAACGCGGCACCCTCGTTCTCGACCGTGGCGGAGAACGCGGTGACCAGGGAGGCCGTCGCTGCCCCGGTGAGCACGGCCGCCAGCAGCGACACCACGATGCCCGGGCTCGCGACCCCGCCGAACAGGGCGATCACGACGACGTAGACGGCACCGGAGCCGGCCGTCTTGAGCGCGACCCAGACGAGGTGCCCGAGCGCCACCTGGGCCGGGGAGATCGGGCTCGCGGTCATCGAGTGGTAGACCCGCTGCCACTTGAACCCCGACAGCACCGGGTAGGTGGACTCGAACGCCGCGCTCTGCACCGCCGATACGGCCAGCAGCGCGGGCGCGAGCCACACCAGGTAGTCGACGCCGCCGGTGGCCGCCTGCGCGCTGCCCGCGCCGGCGACGAGCGAGCCGAAGCCAACCCCGAAGGCCAGCAGGAACAGCAGCGGCTGCAGCACCGACGACACGACGGTGGCCCGCCAGTTGCGCCGGTACCACGTCCAGAGGTGCTCCACGACGAGAAGCACGCCGCCCCATCGGCCCGGCGCCCGCCCGATGGACCGCATGACGATCGGGGCGCTCCCGGTGCTCGCGGTCATCAGTCCACCAGCGTGCGGCCGGTGAGGCGGAGGAAGACGTCCTCCAGCGTGGAGCGCCGCACCAGCGCCGACAGCGGCACGAAGCCTGCGCGCGCGACCTCGACGTGGGTGTGCTCGCCGTCGGCGGTGTAGAGCAGCAGCCGGTCGGGCAGCTCCTCCACCCGCTCGGCGAACGGCGCGATGGCGGCGGCGTCGGGGCGCTGCTCGATGTCGAACCGCAGTTCCAGCACCTCCCGGGTGGAGTACCGCCCGATCAGCTCGGCAGGTGACCCCTCCGCCACGATCACGCCGCCGTCCATCACCACGAGCCGATCGCACAGCTGCTCGGCCTCGTCCATGTAGTGGGTGGTGATGATCTGGGTGACGCCCTCGCGCTTGAGCCGGTACAGCCGCTCCCACAGCAGGTGGCGCGCCTGCGGGTCGAGACCCGTGGTGGGTTCGTCGAGCAGCAGCAGCTCGGGATCGTTGACCAGGGCACGGGCGATGGTGAGCCGGCGCTTCATCCCTCCGGAGAGCGGCTCCACCTCGTGCTCGGCCCGCTCGGTGAGCTGCGCGAACTCGAGCAGCTCAGTGGCCTTGGCCCGCACGTGGGCGCGGGACAGGCCGAAGTAGCGGCCGTAGATCTGCAGGTTCTGCCGGACCGTCA
>DASYES010000244.1:0-2673 GCA_036498885.1 Pseudonocardia sp. | reverse complement strand
CCCGGAGTCGATCCGCGGCACCGACGACAGCTGTCCCACCGCAGCGATCCGGGCGGCGATGCCCGAGTCCGCCGGCGGCACGATCTGGGTCCCGTCACCCAGGTAGACCTTGTAGCCGTTGTCGTGGGGCGGGTTGTGGCTCGCTGTCACCATGACGCCGGCGACGCAGCCGAGCTCGCGGATCGCGAAGGCCAGCACCGGCGTCGGCAACGCCTTGGGCAGCAGCAGCGGGCGCAGCCCGGCCCCGGCCATCACCTCGGCCGTGTCCCGTGCGAACGCGTCGGAGTTGTGGCGGGCGTCGTACCCGATCACGACGGCGGAGCCGGGGGAAACCCCCTCACCCAGGAGGTACGCCGCCAACCCCGCCGCGGCGCGGATCACCACGATCCGGTTCATCCGGTGCGGGCCCGCGCCGAGCCGTCCACGCAGCCCGGCGGTGCCGAACTCGAGCGGCCCCTGGAACCGGTCGGCCAGGTCCGCCAGAGCATCGGCGTCGCCCGAGCCGGCCGCCGCGACCACGGACTCGAGCTCGGCGCGCGTGGCCGGATCGGGGTCCTCCGCGATCCAGGCGCGAGCATGGGTCAGGAGGTCATCGGGCGAGCTCATGCCGTGCAGCGTAGGCCCGTCACGAATCGATGGTGCTCATGTCGCCGTACCGAGCGCCGGCGACGGCGTCGCGGGGGATCGCGCGGGAGAGGGCGGCCAGGTCGTCGTCGGTGAGGCTGACGTCCAGCGCCCCCACGTTCTCCTCGAGGTAGTGCACCCGCCGGGTGCCGGGGATGGGCACCACACCGAGCTCGGCGTCACCCTGCGCGAGCACCCAGGCCAGTGCGAGCTGCCCCGCGGTGTAGCCCTTGGCGGCAGCGAGGGACCGGATCCGCTCCACGAGATCGAGGTTCGTCGCCAGGTTGTCTCCCTGGAACCTCGGGAAGTACGCCGAAGCGCGCCCGTCACCTTGCTCCAGCGTCTTCCACTCCTGCTTGCCGGTGAGCATGCCGCGGCCGAGCGGCGAGTAGGGCACCAGGCCGATCCCGAGCTCGCGGACGACCGGGAGGATGTCGTCCTCGAGGTCGCGCGTGAACAGGGAGTACTCGGTCTGCAGGGCCGTGATCGGGTGCACGGCGTGAGCCCGCCGGATCGTCTCCGGAGAGGCCTCGGAGAGCCCGAGGTGGCTGACCTTGCCGGCCTCGACCAGCTCCTTCATCGCTCCGACGGTGTCCTCGATCGGGACCGTCTTGTCGACGCGGTGCTGGTAGTAGAGGTCGATGTGGTCGACCCCGAGGCGCTGCAGCGACGCCTCGCAGGCTGCCCGCACGTAGTCGGGCTTGCCGTTGACGCCGAGGCGAGTGCCGTCGGGATGCCGCTCGTTGCCGAACTTGGTGGCGAGCTGGACCTCGTCGCGGCGACCGGCAATCGCCTTGCCGACCAGCTGCTCGTTGATAAAGGGGCCGTACATGTCGGCCGTGTCGAGGAACGTGACGCCGAGGTCCAAGGCACGGTGGATGGTGGCGATGCCGCCCTGCTCGTCAGGGGTTCCGTAGAACTCCGACATCCCCATGCAACCGAGCCCGAGGGCGGACACGGTGAGGGGTGCTGCGGTTCCGAGGGTGCTACGCGGAGTGGTCATGACACCCAGCAAACACGCCCGGTCAAGCGGTCGGAGCTGGAGTGGTGTCAGGTTTGGCGGACGGAGCCGCTTCGGGCTTGGTGGCACAAGCCGTGTCGGGGCACGTGGTGATGAGCTCCGGCTCGTCACCCTTGCGTTGGTTCCACATCGGCGTCGGGACGAAGGCCTCGGCCTGCAGCGCGGCGGTGACGACACCCGCCAGGTCGCCCGTGCCGGGGTAGACCAGGTAACGCGGCACCCATTCGGGCCGGTACTTGTCGTTGGAGCGGTAGAGCGAGTCGATCTGCCAGAACTTCGAGGCGCCCATCAGCAGCGCGCGACCGAGCCGTGCGGTCGGACCGGCACCGAGCTGCTCGCCACGGGCGAGGACGCCACGGAAGACCGCGAAGTTCAGCGACACCCGTTCGACGCCCAGCGCGGGCGCCTCCGCCATCAGACCGGCGACCATCGTCTCGATGACACCGTTGGGGGAGGTGCGGTTGCGCCGCATCAGCTCCAGCGACAACCCGTCCTTGCCCCAGGGCACGAAGTGCAGCAGGCCGACAGGAGTGTCCTCATCACGCGCGAGGACGACGACGGCGTCCCCGTCCTCGGGCTCACCGAACCGGCCGAGCGCCATCGAGAAACCACGTTCCACATTGCCCTCGCGCCATTCCTCTGCGAGCTCGCGCAGGTGCTGGACCTCCTCGGGCGGCAGGTCGCGGATCCGGCGTACCTCGGTGGAAAGGCCCTCACGCTCACACCGTGACACCGCCTGCCGCACGCCGCGCATCTCGCGTCCGTCGAGGGTGAAGCGGGGAGCGTGCAGGATGGCCTCGTCGCCCAGCTCGAGCACCTCGAGTCCGGCGCGCTGGAAGGCGCGTGCTCCGGCTTCGCCGGCGCCGATGACGGCGGGTGTCCAGCCGTTGTTCTTCGCCTCGGTCATCCAGGCTTGGATCGCGGAGTCCCAGGAGTCGGGGTTGCCGACCGGGTCGCCGCCGCCGAGGCTGACGCCGCCGAGCACGCGGTAGGAGATCGCCGCGCCGCCCGCGCCGAAGATCGCCGAG
>DASYES010000243.1:0-1781 GCA_036498885.1 Pseudonocardia sp. | reverse complement strand
CATCAGCTCGGGGTCGGTCATCAGCGCGCGGGCGATCAGCGTGCGCTTGCGCTCACCCTCGGACAGCGTGCCGAACTCCCGCTCGATCAGCGCACCCATGCCGAGCTGCTGCAGCAGGCGGCGGGCGCGGCCTTCATCCTGCGGGTCGTACGCCTCGCGCCAGCGACCCACCACCGACCACGCGGCGGTGACCACCACGTCGAGCACGCGCTCGTCCAGCGGGATGCGCTCCCCGAACTGGCCGGTGGACAGCCCGATCCGGGTGCGCAGCTCGTTCACGTCGGTGCGGCCGAGGCGCTCGCCGAGCACGTACGCCGAGCCGCGTGAGGGATGCAGCCGGGCCGACGCCAGGTTGAGTAACGTCGTCTTACCCGCGCCGTTCGGGCCCAGGATCACCCATCGCTCGTCGAGCTCGACCTGCCACGAAATGCTGCGTACCAGGAAATTTCCACTCCGGATCACACTTATCCGGTCGAACGCGATCACGGTGTCGTCAGACGGCGGCAGAGTCACGGCAGGCTCGAGCACGCCACCATCCAATCACGTGCCCCGGAGCTACCCGGTCGTCGACCCGAACACCTCATCCCGTACGGCGTTGAGTGCCGTGTGCAGAGCGCCATGAAGCACCGGTTCGGACTCCACACCGGTGATCACCACCTTGGGGTTGACCAGCGTGATCGCGGCGACCTCGCTCTCCACCCGCTCGGCCAGCGCGTCCCCGCCGGCCTGACTCACCTCGCCGGCGAGGACGACCAGCGGCGGGTCCAGGACCACGCAGGTGGCGGCCACGCCCAGGGCCAGCCGGGTCGCCAGCTCGTCCAGGACCGGTTCGCCCGCCTCGCCCGCCTCGACGGCCGACCGGATCACGTCGGCGGCCTCGTTACCCCGGAAGCCGTACTTCTTGCCGATGGCCTTCACCGCGTCGGCGCCCGCGATGCTCTGGAAGGCGCCCCGGACACCGCCCTTGCTGGCGCGCCGGCCCGAGTGCCGGGGCACCTCGGCGCCGGCCACCGGGAGGTAGCCGATCTCGCCGGCCGCGCCCGTGGAACCCTGGTGCAGACGGCCGTTTATGACGCTGGCCAGGCCGACACCCCGGCCGATCCAGATCAGCACGAAGTCGGTCACGCCCTGGGCCGAGCCGGTGCTCGACTCGGCGACCGCGGCCATGTTCACGTCGTTGCCGAACACCACCGGGGTGCTCAGGTCGCGGCGCAGGTCGTCGAGCAGGCCCCGATGCCAGCGCGGCAGGTCCCACGCGAAGGAGATCTCCCCCGAATCCGGGTCCACCAGGCCGGGGGTGCCGAGCACGACTCGGCGTACGGAATTCATGTCCGCGCCCGCCTCGGTGGCCGCCTGGACCACCGCGTTGTGCACGACGCCAACCGGGTCGTCGGTGTCGCGGGTGGACTGCTCGACGCGGCTGATCACCGCGCCCGTGATGTCCGCGCACGCGGCCACCACCCGTTCCGGACCGACGTCGACACCGATGACGTGAGCGCTACTCGGAGTAACTGAGTACAACTGCGCGTTCGGTCCGCGACCGCCGGCTTGCTCACCGACCCGCCGGACCAGTCCGCGCTGCTCTAACCGCTCGACCAACTGAGACGCGGTGACCTTGCTCAGCCCGGTCATCTCGCCGAGCTGCGCTCGTGTCAGCGGACCACGCTCCAGCAGCAGTTCCAGCGCCGCGCGATCATTGAGTGCGCGCAGCAGCCGGGGAGTCCCCGGAAGGCGGGAGGCGGCCATGGCAGAGTCCTTTAGTAATTAGGATTGTTTCCTAT
>DASYES010000242.1:0-1801 GCA_036498885.1 Pseudonocardia sp. | reverse complement strand
CCCCACCGCCTCTGCCGCGGGCAACGTTGCTGACAGACTGGCCATCCCATCGCGCTCCGGATACGGCACCACCCCGCGTCCGCGCCGCTTGCGCTCCCGCCGCCGCACGACAGCCTCACCATCCACCCGCAGCACCGCGCGCCGGACCGCGGCGCGCAGTTGGCCGTTGGTCTGCCCCGGCGCCCGCGGCAGCACCTTCTGCTCCACCACCACCACCACCACCGTCGCGTCCAGATCCGCGCGGCCCTCGGCGATGACCGGTGCCTTCGCCAACGTGATCGCCCCGGCATGCAACGTCGCGAACGTGGCCGGGAACTGCTCCACCAGCCGTCGGGCCTCACCCACCCGCCACGCCGCGCCACCCGGGGACAGCCGCAACATCAGCGCCACCTCGGCCTGCGCGGACTCCACCGCCTGCACCGGTTCATCCCCACCCCGGGTGCGGCCTCGGCGGAGGCGACGAACTGGGCGATCTCCTCGTACTGGCGTGCCCGCGCCCAAGCGATGATCTTCGCCCGGCTCCCGATCCGCTCCAGCAACTCGAACCGATCCGACGTCGGCCCGGCCCGGGCCAGCAGCATGGTCATGATCCCGTCGGGGGCGTACCCGGACCAGGACAGCGAGGCGGCCTGCGCCTCGTCCACGCTCTCCACATCGCTATCGAACATGTGTTCGATCGTAGTTCGCTGCACCGACAGTTCCGGCCGCCGTGCCCGACTCGCGAACCACGAGACAGGCTGGCTCACCTGCGAGGCAGGGCTGGCAACCGGGGCGGCTCGCGCTCGGGAAACGGGCGACTCGCGACGGGGCCGTCGTGCTCTTGCCCATGACTGCCGTGCGTCAGATCCACGTTCGGGCGGCGTCGCTCACGTCGCCGTGAGCTGCCGGAGGAACCACTGCGTCACGATCTCGTCGACGACATGCCCAGGTGCACCCGCCAGGCAGGCGCCCCGGTCATGGGCAACGCGGCCGCGAAGCGCGCGCAGCCAGGTCGCGGTCCGGGCTGTGCAGAACCTCGACCTGCGGACGCCGAGCGACCGGCGGGCGTGACGCCGGGAGGATCAGCGCACGAACGACGGGCGCTTGGGGTCGAAGGTCCACCCGGCCACGAGCTGCCGCATCGCCACGGCGTCGTCGCGGGCCCCGAGCCCGTGTTCGAGGTGGAGTTCGTGCGCCCGCGCCAGAGCCGCGCGATCGAGCGTGACGCCGAGGCCGGGTCCGGCGGGCACGTCCAGGTGCGAGTCGATGATCTTCGGCGGGTCGGTGAGCAGGTGCTCTCCGTCCTGCCAGATCCAGTGTGTGTCGAGTGCGGTGATCGCGCCAGGGGCGGCGGCGCCGACATGCGCCAGCATCGCGAGCGAGATGTCGAAGTGGTTGTTGGAGTGCGAGCCCCACGTGAGACCCCAGTCCGCGCACAGCTGCGCGACGCGCACGGATCCCGCCATCGTCCAGAAGTGCGGGTCGGCGAGCGGGATGTCAACAGCGTCCGCCTTCACGGAGTGGTGGAGCTCGCGCCAGCTCGTGGCGATCATGTTCGTCGCGGTCGGCAGCCCGGTCGCACGCCGGAACTCGGCCATCGTCTCCCGCCCGGAGAACGCCCCTTCGCGGCCACACGGATCTTCCGCGTACGCGAGCACGTGCCTGAGCCGGCGGCCGAGTCGGATCGCGTCGTCGAGCAGCCAGGCGCCGTTGGGGTCGAGGGTGACCCGTGCATCGGGGAAGCGTTCCTTCAGGGCCGTCACCGCGTCCGCTTCGGCGTCGCCGGTGAACACACCGCCCTTCAGCTTGAAGTCGCGGAAGC
>DASYES010000241.1:0-5690 GCA_036498885.1 Pseudonocardia sp. | reverse complement strand
CCACCGCCGTGACCCTCGCCCCCGACATGGGCGAGCGCTACCTCGACACCGTCTACCAAACCAACTGGGTCCACGAACTCTACGGCAACGACGCACTCGAGACCGCCGACCACACCGCACTCACCTCGGTCGCCTGACCTGAGTGGCTCGATTCAGAATGAGCGAACGGCCGCGGGACGTGCCGGGGGGTCGACAGCTCCCCGGCACGTTCAACATATCCGTCGGCGCAGTTGTCCCCGCCACGAAGCCCGCGCATTCTGTCGCTGCTGGCAACAGGCGCGGCCCCGTGGGGCGATCACCATTCCGGAATCGGCAACCGCGCCACATCCGGCTCCAGGGCCCAAACCCGTGATCAGCCGCTCCTCCGCCCGCTGTCCCGCCGAGGAGGACGGCCTGGTCGAGGCGGCCGAGTAGCCGTCGTCGATTCGGCGCCACGATCGTGGGCCGAGCTGCCCGAACCCGGTTGCCCCGCCCGCTCCGGGGAAACCCTCTGCATGTCCTCTCGTCCGGTCGTGATCGCCTTCGACGGTTCCCCCGCCGCCTTGCGTGCCCTGCAGGAGGCTGCGGAGCTCCTGGGCCCACGGCCGGGTCTCGTCGTGGTGGTGTGGGAGGCGGGTGTCGCCTATGACTACGCCACGCTCCCGAGCACCGGTCTCGACCTCCCGCCTGCACAGTTCGACCTTCGGTCGGCCGCGAAGCTGGACGAGGCCGTCTACAGCGCCGCCGGCGAGCTTGCCCGGAAGGGCGCAGGGATCGCCACCTCACTCGGGATGCCGGCCGACGGGATGGCCGTCGCCGATGAACTGACTGTGGGCGAGACGCTCGTTCAGGTGGCACGTGAAGTCGACGCCGCCACGCTCGTGGTCGGCCGGCACGGGCACAGCGCACTGCGAGACGCGCTGCTGGGGAGCACGATGAAGCACCTGCTCCACAACACCCCGTGCCCACTGCTCGTCGGGCGGCACGTCGAGAACGACACCTGACCTGCGCCCGCCTCGCGGTGCGCTCGCCTCAGCCGGAGCTACCGACGAACACATCCGGCGGGCAGCCCAGCCGGTACGGCGCCGGCATCACATCCTCGGCCCGGCCGGACGACGGCAGCACGACGCCTATCGTTCTCCTCTGGTCGACGACCAGCCGGGTGCCGCGGCCGTCCTCGATGAGGGCGGTGTCGCCGTCGAGTTCACGCACGAGGACGGATCGGCGGAAGCGGTCCACCTCGACATGCGGGTAGGTGTCATTCTCGCGTCCGGCCAGGCTGGAGTACGGCAGGCACAGCAGCACCGCGCATGTCCAACGACGGCTCTCCGGCGCACCCAGCAGTGATCGCGGTGGCCAGCAGGACGAGGGTCGCACCGCGTATCCGCACCCGGCGGACCCTGGGGTCGTGAAACGCGGTTCCTTGCCCGGATCCGGTGTCCAGGTGCAGTGTCCCTGCGGGACGCCCGCACCCGGGCAATCACAAGGCGGAGGACGCGCCGATACCGCTGTTGTATCGGCGCCGACGGCAACGCTGCGAGGCGACGCCCGGGCGCCGCAGGCGGGTAAGACGACCTCGTTTCCGCGGCACTAGTGACGAGGGGCAGACCAGCACGTGAGCGGAGCAGGGGTGACGGCGGCACCGGCCTCCTGATCCGATGTAGTCCCGAAGTCGGCCGCGGTGAAGGAGATGCATTGTGACAGAGCTGTCCGACTCGATCGTGCTCGTCACAGGGGCCGCCCGGGGCATCGGGCGAGCACTCACGAACGGGTTCCTGCGCGAGGGCGCCGCCGTTGTCGCCGTGGACCGTGACCCGGGAGGCGTTGAGCCGTTCGACGAGCCCGAACCCCGACGAGTCCTGACCGTCGCCGCCGACATCACCGACAGCAACAGCATTTCGGCGGCCCGGGACGTCGCGCTCGACCGGTTCGGCCGCGTCGACGTGGTCGTCAGCAATGCCGCGCTGCGTCAGCGGAGCCTGTTCGAGCCAACCGGGCTGTCCACTGTGCTCGCCGCGAGCGACGCCGACTGGCGGGCGATGTTCGAGGTCAACGTCCTCGGAACTCTCACCGTCATCCGCCGGTTCGTGCCGCTGCTCATCGAGGCGGGCGGTGGCAGCATCATCGCCGTCGGCACGGTCGGCGCGATGACGCGGGCAGTGGCACCGGGTGTGTGGAAGGCCTCCCGCTCTGCGGGGCTGAACCAGCCCTACGAGGCCTCCAAGTCCGCGCTCGCCAGCATGATCCTCTCCCTCGCCGAGGAGCTGCGCGACCACGACATCGCAGCGAACGTCCTGATCCCCGGTCCGACGATGACGACGGGTTCGGCCGAGATGGCCGCCGCGCGCTCTGCCACCGGGTTCGTGAACCCGCCCTACCTGCGCCCCGAGCACATCGTTCCGGCAGCATTGCATCTCGCTGAGCAACGCGGCACGACCGGACGGACGGCCTCAGCGATCGACGCCGTCGCCTGGAACGACGAGCACGGGTTCGGCGACCCGGAACTCTGGCACGCGGACACCGCACCGGATCACGGCTGAAGCCCGGCAGGGCGAGCGACTCGGACGATGGTCGCGTGGATGGTGACCGGCCCCGGGTCGCGCGGGCCGCCACAACCGTCGCGCCGCATGGGAACAAGGCGACTCCCGCTGTGCGGACTCCTCCGCTCCGGCATCTCCGGTGCGGTCAAGGGCATTGCGCAGCGCCTCTATCTGTCGCACCGGACAGTGGCGTCTCGGTATCGCGAACCGAGCGCAGCTGGCTCCCCCTGTACCGAATTTATCCGCTCGGCGATCTGCCGGTTCATGAGGCCGTCCGCGGCGAGCGTCGCGATCTGAAGTTCCTGGGCGGAGAGCTGCTCGCCGATCCCCACGGTTCGCCTGCGGCCGGTCTCCCCCGTCGCTCGCAGCTCCGCGCGAGCCTCGTCGGCCCACGGTCTGAGCCCGAGCTCGTCGAAGACGTTGCGGGCCCGCCGCAACGGCTCCTTGGCGTCCAACGGTCGCCGTCGGCGCCGCAGTCGTTTGCCGTGATGCAGTTGCAGGCGCGCGCGGTACAGGGACCAGCCGCCGACTTCCCCGCGGAGAGCCTCCTGGTACCGGTCGTCCTCCTCCGCTTCCGGGGCCAGGACGGCCGCCGTGTAGCTCGTCGCGAGGAGCAGCATCGGCGTGGGCAGCCTTCGGGCCAGCGCCGGTAGGTCCGCGAGTAGCTCCCGGGCCTGCGTCGTGTTGCCGGAGGCGACGGCGGCATCGGCGAGATCCGGTGCGAGCCAGGTGTGCGCTGCCCACGAACCGCAGGCTGTCGACGTCGAGATCCCGGTCGGTCAACCTTCCCAGACGAGCAAGGACATCCCGTCCACAGCGTTCGGGCTCGGCGTAGGCGAGAACGGCGAGCGCCAAGGGGGTCCCGCTCGAAGGAGTCGAGCGCCTCGGCCAGCACCACGATCTCGGATCGCGCCGACGGCGCCGCGCCCTGGAAGAAGCATCACGCCACAACAGGCCTCCCGCCAGTTCGTGCTCACCCGCCCCGATCGCGGTCTTTGCGGCCCGCGTCAGCTGTGCGATCCACCGGTCACCGTCGTGGGGATCGAACGCCACGACGTCGGCGACGTTCAGCAGGCGCGCACGCCCGACCGTGCGCAGCTCACCGGGGTCGACCTCATCGAGCAGGGCGCGGGCCTCCTTGTGGGCGCCGACCTCGGTGGCCAGTTCGGCGGCGCGCACGAGCAAGGCGCTTCGGCGTTCGGTATCCGAGGCGAGTGTGGGGCCGCACGCCGGAGAGCGGTGAGCGCGACCGTTGCCGCCCGCCGCCCACTCGCCGCGCAGGCCAACTGCTCCACCTCCTCTGACAGCCGGTCGTCCGGCCCGAGTGCGGCGGCGGTTCGGTGCCAGATCGCCTGTTTGGGGCGCCGGCGCATCGCCGTGGCGAGTGCCCGATGGGCGGCAAGCCGGTCGTGGAGGCCGGCGGTCGAGTAGATCGCCGACCGCATCAGCGGATGCGAGAAGCGAAGGCCGGCATCGGCGTACTCGACGATGCCGACGTCAACCGCCTGCTGTACGGCGTCGGCGTTCACCGGCTCCGCTGAGATCGTCGACGCCGCGTCCATCACGAGCCGAAGGCCGCACGTGGTGTCGGCCGCGAACGTGAGCAGGAAGGAGCGCGCGGCAGCGGGGAGATCCCGGAAGCGCGCTGCGAAGGTCCGTTCGAGACGTTCGATGAGCGGGGCAACGCCCCAGTCGCCGGGCAGCAGCGTTGGTGCGCTCGGCATCGTCTTGGGGAGCTCCACGAGCGCCAACGGATGTCCCGCGGCTTGCGTGAGGACATGAGTCCGCGCGCCGGCGTCGAGGTCGGGCGCTTGTGCCAGCAGGAGCCGTTCCGAGTCCTCCGGTGAGAGCCGGGACAGCGCGCACTCGGGTAGGCCGCTTCGCCCGCGCGGTTTCCCGTGACCGGACCCGGCCGCGACCGCCGCGAAGATCCGGTGGCCGCCGAGCCTGCGCGCGACGAATCCGAGGACCTCGGCACTCGATTCGTCCACCCACTGAGCATCGTCGACGAGAAGCAGAACGGGTTGTGCAGCGGCTGCCTCAGCGAGCAGCTCGAGCGTGGCGAGCGCGACCGTGAACTTGTCTGTCGTCCTGCATCTCCTCGACCCGGAAGGCACCGAGCAGCGCGCGACGCCGGGCCGGGCTCAGCCGCTCCAGTAGACCCACGACGGGATAGAGCAGCTGGTGCAGCGCGGCGTACGGGAACCGGTCCTCGGCCTCCACACCAGTCGAGACCAGCGTCGACACGCCGCGGAGCTCCGCCTCGCCCCGTAACGTCCACAGGAGCGCGGACTTGCCGATCCCCGGCTCAGCGCGGATGACCAGCGCCGACCCATGACCGGCTACCGCGGAGTCGAGCATGCGGCGCAGCGCGGCGAGCTCCGCGGCACGTCCGACGAACGCAGCGCTGTTCTCCCCCACCGTCGACCGGCCGGCCGCGCGCCCGATTCCCGGCACTGCCGTCGGGCATGCCGTTGCCACCCGAAGAGGCCGGGCCGCGTCGTGCACCTCGGCGGCGGTTCGGGGCCACGTGCCGTAGTCCACCTGCCCGCCGGGTGCGCACCCGTGGAGCGCCGCCCCGCGACCGGCGTCGACGGCGGTGAGAATCGCACGGTGCCGACCCGGCTCGCTGGACCTCGACGGCATGGTGAGCTCCCGACTGTGGATGGCGACGTACGTCCGCCGCCGGGGCCGTGGTCCTCGAGCGGACTTCGACCCGCTTATGAACTGTCGCGCGTTCCGGCTCGCCTCGACCCCGGGCGACACCCGGGCCGACACCCTTGAGCCCCTGGGCGGCGGCACCCGCGCTGCGGGAACCCGCGCGCACTGTCGGCACGCGCTGCTGTGCCTGCCGGCAAGTCGTCGGGTTCGGGGGATGGCGTCCGGATCGTCGCTCACGGATACTCCCCCGGTGATGCGACGAAGGCAGGCCCCGGTGACGGTGTAGCCCGGTGTTGCGAGACCGGCGCAGCGAACGTCAGGCGCTCGATCAGCTCGTTGACGCTGTTCGGGCAGGCGCGGGCCGGGCACTCGTCCTGCGGGGTGAACCGGGTGTAGGTAAAACGGCGCTCCTCGAGTACCTGGTCGAGCACACGTCGGGCTGCCGAATGGCCTACGCGACGGGGATTCAGTCGGAGATGGAGCTGGCCTTCGCCGGGCTGCATCAGTTGT
>DASYES010000240.1:0-2479 GCA_036498885.1 Pseudonocardia sp. | reverse complement strand
CCCCGCCGCGCTGCGGAAGCTGCGGCCCGACCTGCGCATCGGATTCTTCCTGCACATCCCGTTCCCGCCCACCGAGCTGTTCATGCAGCTCCCATGGCGAAGACGGATCATCGAGGGGCTGCTCGGAGCCGATCTCGTCGGTTTCCACACCCCCGGCGGCGTCCGCAACTTCCGGTGGCTGGCCACGCGCCTCACCGACGCCGTTCCCGGCCACGGCCGCACCGAGGTCACCTACGGCGGCCGCACCGTCAAGCTCGGGGCGTTCCCGATCTCCATCGACTCGGCGGCGTTGGACCAACTGTCACGCACCCCCGAGGTGGCCGAACGGGCCAAACAGATCCGCTCCGACCTCGGTGAGCCCGAGAAGGTCGTCCTCGGCGTCGACCGGCTGGACTACACCAAGGGCATCGACGTGCGGCTGCGCGCTCTCGAGGAGCTGCTGATCGAGGGCCGGGTGAGCGCGGAGGACGTCGTGATGATCCAGCTGGCGACGCCCAGCCGCGAGCGCGTCGAGCACTACCAGAAGATGCGCAACGACATCGAGCAGTCCGTCGGGCGGATCAACGGCGAGTACGCCCGCGTCGGCCACCCTGCCGTGCACTACCTGCACCAGTCTTTGCCGCGCGAGGAACTGGCCGCCTTCTTCGTGGCCGCCGACGTGATGCTCGTGACGCCACTGCGGGACGGGATGAATCTCGTGGCCAAGGAGTACGTGGCCTGCCGGCACGACAACGGCGGCGTGCTCGTCCTGTCGGAGTTCACCGGCGCGGCACACGAGCTCAAGGAAGCCATTCTCGTCAACCCGCACGACACCGACGGTGTGAAGAACGCCCTGCAGGTGGCCCTGACGATGCCTGCCGAGGAAGGCCAGAAGCGCATGCGCGCACTGCGCCGCCAGGTGCTCACGCACGACGTCGACCGCTGGGCACGCTCCTTCCTCGACGCACTCGGCCTGCCGCCCGCCGACGGAGCGGCGTCGTGAGCGATCTCGACGAGGCCGTGCGGGCGATCGCCCGCGTCCCGGTTCTTCTCGTGGCCCTGGACTTCGACGGCGTGCTCGCCCCGATCGTGGACGTCCCGTCGGACGCCCGGCCGCTCCCCACATCGGCCGCGGCCATCGGTTCGCTGGCGACTCTGCCGGACACCACCGTCGCGCTGGTGTCCGGGCGCGGGCTGGCCGACCTGGCCGCCGTCTCGGGGTTCGGCAGTCCGATCCGGCTCATCGGGAGCCACGGCGGCGAGTTCGACGACGGCGGTGCCGTCCTCGACGACGCACAGCGCGAGCGGCTCGACCGTCTCCGCACCGAGCTCCACGAGCTCGTCGACGGCCAACCCGGCGTCAGGCTGGAGGAGAAGCCCGCCGGGATCGCCGTGCACGTTCGCAACGCGCCCGCCGACGTCGGGGAGCGAGTTCTCGAGGCCGTGCGCACCGGGCCGGCCTCGCAGCAGGGCATCGAGATCACGCCCGGCAAGGCCGTGCTCGACCTGGCCGTGCTGCAGGTGAACAAGGGCCTCGCGCTCGACGTGCTGCGCGAGCGCTCCAAGCCCGAGGCGGTCCTGTTCGTCGGCGACGACGTCACCGACGAGACGGCGTTCGCCCGGCTCCGGCCCGGCGATGTGGGCGTGAAGGTCGGTCCGGGCGAGACCGCCGCCGAGTACCGCGTTCCCGGGCCTCCCGAGGTCGCCACGCTCCTGCAGGAGCTGCTGGCCATCCGCTCATCCCGGTAGGGATGGCGAGGCGGGTCGGGCCGTCGCGGAAAAGCGCTGGTCAGCCTCTTCCCATGTGAGCGGCAGTTCGGTGGCGGGCGCCGTCCAGAAGGTGAACGCCGAGTCCGCCATCGCGGGCCGTCGGCGCCTCATCACGGAACGGTGCGGCTCCGAGCCCACCACCGCGTCGAGCGCGGAACGGTCCTTCCAGGCGCTGAGCGTGAAGAACTCGCGGCGCAGGGGCCGTGCCACCAGCGACACGCCGAGTGCACCGTCGGCCCGCCGGATCTGGGCGAGCACCCGCATCGAGTCGATGAGGAACGGCAGGACGTGCCGGTACCCCCTGACGCGGAAGCGGGACGCCATCACGACCATCTCGGTGGCCGGATCAGGCACGTGGACGGGGATCCAGGGCAGAGCAGGCATGGTCTCTCCTCGTTGCCGGTCTTGACATTGACAAGATTCCAGCGAGATGCGAATCTTGTCAACGGAAAGATCTGAGATATTCTCTGGCGCCATGCCCTACCACCACGGCGACCTGCGCCGAGCCCTTCTCGACACCGCACTCCAAGCGGTGGCCGAGCAGGGCCCGGCCGCGATCAGCCTGCGCGACGTCGCGCGCCGAGCCGGGGTTTCCCATGCAGCCCCCACGCACCACTTCGGGGACAAGACGGGACTGCTCACCGCACTGGCCGCCGAGGGATGGTCGCTCCTCGCCGATGCCCTCACCGAAGCCGGCGAGCAGAAACGGAGCTTCGCCGAGCTCGGTGTC
>DASYES010000239.1:0-7203 GCA_036498885.1 Pseudonocardia sp. | reverse complement strand
GTGTAGCTCGCGCATGTCCGTGGACGGCAGCAACGTCACCAGCGCGTCGGGATGCCGCACGTAGAGCACGACCGTCGTGACGATCGACGCCACCACGAGCATCCCGGCGATCCCCCACCGCACGGCCTCGGCCCGGCGTTCGGGGTGCTCTTTCATCAACGACACGGTGACTGACGCTATCCCGCGCGTCCGGATTCCGCGGAACCGCTCCCCTGCGCCCTCCGAATGGCGATGATGATCGTCGTGCGAGTTCCGTCCCGGCAGCGACCGCCGGCAGCGGCCCTTCTGGCCGTCGCGCTGGGCGTTCTCGTCGCGGGTTGCGCGCAGGTGGTTCCGGGGAATGCCCGACCCGCGCCACATGACCCGGCGGCGTCGGTTGCTGCGATCACTCCCAGCCCATCCGCCACGGGCGACATCACCGCCGATGCCACTGCCGCAGCACTCCAGGAGATCTGGCGCAGCGCCTTCCCGGCTGCGTTCGGCCGGGCATGGACCGACATCGCGAGGTTCGAGCCGGTCCACCCGGCGAATGCCGCCGCACCTGCGCCGCCGTGCGTCGACGAGGCGGCCGATCTCGTCGGCCAGGCGTTCTACTGTCCCGCCGCCGACGCCGTCGTCTGGGACGCCGACACCCTGCTGCCCGATCTGCACCGCCGGTTCGGAAGCGCCGGGGTGACGGTCGCGCTGGCCCACGAGGTGGGGCATGCCGTGCAGACCCGCCTCGGGATCGACGAGGCACAGTCCCGGGAACCGCGGCGTTACCCGGCGATCTTGCTGGAGACGATGGCCGACTGCTACGCGGGTGTCGCTTTCGCGCAGTCGAGCCTCCAGAACATGGGCGGGCTCACCACCGACGCGCGTGTCGCTGACGACGCGCTGCTGGCGCTCGTCGGATTCCGCGACCCGCTCGGTGTCGAACCGAGTGACGACAGCGCGCACGGCAATGCGTTCGACCGGGTCTCGGCGTTCCAGGACGGCTTCCGGGACGGCGCCGCCCGCTGCGCGGCGATGACCGCGCAGAACCGGGCGTTCACCCAGCGCCGGTTCGGCGCAGCGGCCGACCGGGCCCGGGGCGGTGACCTTCCCCTGCCACTGCTGCTGGATGCCGTGCAGCACGACGCGGTCGGATGGTTCGGCACGCTGGCGCCGGGCTGGAACGTGCCGTCACTGCACGCCGCGGGCTGCCCGGAGCACGGTGGGACGGCCCAGGGGCCGGTGCGGCTCTGCGCGGCAGGCGGGGGGCTGACGATCGACCGCAGCGCGCTCACCACGCTGCATCGGGAGGTCGGCGACTTCGCGGGCATCACGCTCGTGGCGAGCCGCTACGGCATCGCGTTGCTCGGCGCGCTCGGCCTGGCCACGGTGGGACCGGCCGCGGGCGCGGCCGCGGTGTGCCTGGCCGGTGCCTACACCGCCGCGCTCATGGAGCCGGGCCGCGGGTTCACGCTGTCCCCCGGCGACCTCGACGAAGCCGTACAGGTGCTCGTCACCCACGACTGGGCCGCCCGCGACGCCGAAGGCGGTGCGGATTCGGCCGAGCACGGGTTCTACCGCGTCGCACGGTTCCGCGCAGGGCTGCTCGACGGGCCGGGCTCCTGCCTCCCACGGCGCTGACGGCGGCACCGGCGCTTGACGCTTCGAGAGGCCGAGGGGAAGGCTGCTGATGCGGATCTCGTCGCGACGGCGCTGCTGCGGCGACCGCTCTACGGCGAGTGCTACGCCAGGGGCAGGCCGACGTGTGACGCGGGCCGTTCCCGCCCGGCTGCCGCACCCCCTCGTCCAGGGAGGTCCCCTGTTCATGCCCACGTCCACCGTGGCGTCGTTCGTCGCCGCAATGCCCAAGGTCGAGCTGCACCTGCACCTCGTCGGGTCCGCCTCGCTCGACACGGTGCTCGCTCTCGCGCGCAGGCACCCCGAAGGCGGGGTACCCACCGAGCTCGAGGCGCTGCGCCGGTTCTATGCGTTCACCGACTTCCCGCACTTCCTCGACGTCTACCGCCGGGTGAACCTGCTGGTCACCGCCGCCGACGTCGTGACGCTGGTGGCCGGGCTCGCCGCCGACCTCGCCGTCCGCACCGTCCGGTATGCCGAGGTGCAGGTCACCCCGGTCCGCCACCGCCTGGCCGGCACGAGTTACGACGACCTCGCCCAGGCGCTCACCGACGGCCGAGCGCTCGCCAGGGAACGGCACGGGGTGGAGATCGGCTGGATCTTCGACGCCGACGCCGTGCTCGGCCCGGCGGGGGCCGAGGAGACCGTCGACTTCGCCGTGGGCCACCGTCCGGACGGCACGATCGGCGTCGGTCTGGGCGGCTCGGAGCTGGGGATCAGCCGCGCCGACTTCGCGCCCGCGTTCCGCCGGGCCGTGGCGGACGGTCTGCACAGCTTGCCGCACGCCGGCGAGACCGTGGGGCCGGACGAGGTCTGGGCCGCGATCACCGAGCTCGGCGCCGAGCGCATCGGACACGGCATCGCGGCGGCCCAGGATCCGCGCCTGCTCACCCACCTGGCCGAGCACGGCATCGCTCTCGAGGTGTGCCCGACGTCCAACCTGCGCACGGGTGCGGTTTCGTCGCTCGCCGAGCATCCGCTACCGGCGCTCGTCGCCGCCGGGGTGCCGGTCACGCTGGCCACCGACGATCCCGGGATGTTCCACACGGACCTCGACGCGGAGTACCTGCTGTGCCACGAGGTGTTCGGCATGGGCATTCCGGAGCTGGCCGAGATCGCGAGGACCGGAGTGCGGGTGGCATTCTGCTCCGACGAGCTGCGCACCCGGATCCTCGCCGAGATCGACGCGGTGGCCGCAGGTGCGTAGCTCGTCCGCAAACTGCGGTAGTCACCTGCCGCCGGTGGTGTGCGTCGCGGCTGGTCCTCGCAGGGCCGGACGGCTCTGCGAGGACCACAGCGAGTGCGCGTGGCTCAGAACAGCGCGCGGGCGAGGGCCCGCCGGGCCGCGGTGACCCGGGGGTCGTCCGGCGGGAACAGCTCGAAGAGCCCGATGAGGTGCTCGCGCACCCGGTCGCGCTCGTCGCCCGAGGTGCGCGCGACCGTGCTCACCAGCCGCGCGAAGGCCGCCTCGATGCGGTCGGAGGCCGCCTCGGCGTCCGCCGCGGCGAGCTGCGCGTCGATGTCGTCGGGTGCGGCGTCGGCACGAGGGATGGCCGACGGGTCGGCGTTCTCCGCGCGGGCCAGGAACCGCACCTGCGACAACGCCGCCGCGGCCTGCTCATTGGCCGGCTCGACGGCGAGGATCTGCTGGTAGGCCTCCTCCGCCGCGGCGTAGTCGCCGAGTTCGAGTGCATCCTCGGCGGCGGTGAAACGGGGATCCTCCGGCTCCTCGGCCGGCGCGCCGTTTTCGGCACCCGCCCCCGCTTCCGCCTCGGCGATGGCCGGCATCCGGTCGCGCAGCGCGTCGAGCAGCGCCGAGATCCACTGGCGGACCTGGGGCTCCGGCAGCGCTCCGTTGAACGCATCCACCGGCTGGCCCCCGACGACGGCAACCACCATCGGGATGGACTGGACACCGAACGCCTGGGCGATCCGCGGGTTGGCGTCGACGTCGACCTTGGCCAGGACCCAGGCGCCGTTGCCGGCCTCGGCGAGCCGCTCCAGCACGGGCGAGAGCTGCTTGCACGGGCCGCACCAGGTGGCCCAGAGGTCGACGACGACCGGCACCTGCAACGAGCGCTCGAGAACGTCGGCCTGGAAGCTCTGCTCGGTGACGTCGATGACGAAGGAGGTTCCGTCTGCGCTTTCCGCACCCCCGGACGTCTGCGACTGCTGCGAGCGGGCAGCGGCCTCCGAGCGGGCCTTCAGGGCGGACAGGTCGACCGCACCTGCCATGGCGGACGACAGCGCGGCCGTTCTGGCCGCCTGACGGGGATCGGGTCGGGACACAAGACTCATCCTGCCACCGGAGTCGGCGACCGTCCGCTTCGACCGGAGCTTCAGCCTGAGGACACCAGCGGGCGAAGCGCCATCGGGTTCGCACGGCGGAATCCGTCGGCATCGATGATCGCGGCGACCAGTGGCGCGGCCAGCTTCACCAACCTCTCGGCTGCGGCGCCGATGGCCTCCACTGGCGGGTCGGCGAGCTCGTCGGTGTGGGCCTCGACCTCGTCGCGGACGGCACGCCCGGCTGCGGTGAGCCCACGGACGTCGAACAGTCCGCGCTCGGTGAGCCGGCCGACCGCCTCTGCCCACTCCTGCTCCGGCCAGCCCCTGCGCTTGCGCAACCACTCCGCGTCGATCTCGTGGTCGGCTGCGAAGAGAATGAGCGCCTCCGCCGGATCCAGGCCTGCTGTGAGCAGCGCGGCGACGTGCCCGTCGCCGCGGTGCTCACGCAACACCGTCTGGGCCTGCCACAGCACGAGGTGCGGCTCCTCCGGCCACTCCAGCGCGGCGTTGGCCGCGGCGAGAGCCCGGCCGGCCGTCGGGGCCGCGGCCGCTGCTTCGCGGGCGATGGAGGCCGCCTCGGCCAGCCCCGGGGAACCGAGCAGCTCCGCGCCGACCAGCCGCCGCATGGCCGCGTCCACCGTCTCCAGGCGGATGGCCCGGAAGCGCTCGGGCGGGGCCAACTCCCACACGGCAGGCACCGCGCCGGCCACCAGCCCTGGGTGGAAGTTGTAGAACAGCGCCGCCACGATCTCGGGGGCGACCGCCCCGAGCGGAGCGGCCCGCAGCGCGAAGTAGCTCATCCAGTAGCCTGTGGTGCCCAGCGCCTCGCACGCCGCCTGGGACTCCGGCGCGAAGTACGTGATCGTGTGCACCGGCTCGAGCGCCCTCCACATCCGGCGCGACCGGTGGTCGGGTCCTGCACCCACACGCTCGTCCATCTCACTCCTCGCTGTTTCGGTGCTGCACTCGATGTCGCACAGCAATTCACCAATCCGGTTGTCAGTTGTCACCCTCTGGAGTCGAAAAAGGCGATCCTCGGGGTAGTGGGAGAGCGCTGGTCACCGGACTGGCAGAACAACTCGGCCACCCCGGCAATCGTTGAGAAGGTACGAGTGATCACTGTTCGCTCCCCGCCGACAATCCCACCCGTCGCGGCATGCCGCCTCCCCTCGAAGGAACCCGCATGAGCACGAAGAACCCTGTCGCCGACCGCCTCCTCGACGACGCCCGCCGCAGGACCGCGAAGAGCGAGAGCCCGAAGCTCGGCAAGGTGGCGCTGATCGTGGGGATCATCGCCCTGATCGTCAGCCCGGTGTCGATCCTCGGGTGGCTCGGCGGCATCACCGCGCTCGGCATCGGTGCCGCTGCCGTGCGCCGCCCCGTGTGCGCGAAGCAGGCGAAGGTCGCCATGGCGCTCGGCGCTGCGGCCATTCTGGTCGGCGTCTTCTTCTTCACCCTGGCCATTGCCATGAACTGATCCGCCCTCGACCGGGCCGGCGGGCGGGCACCCGTACGCCGACCCGGTGGCCCCGCCTTGCGGGTGTCATTCCTTGTGGAGTGCCTTTTCGATTCGATCCACCTTTGCCGTCAACTGACCGGAGTGGCCCGGCCGGATGTCGGCCTTCAACACGAGGCTCACGCGGGGAGCGTGGGCCTGCACCGCCTCGACGGCCCGCTTCACCACGTCCATGCCCTCGTCCCAGGTCTCGGACTCGATGGTGGTGAACATCGACGTGGTCTCGTTGGGCAGCCCGGATTCGCGCACCACCCGGACCGCCTCCGCGACGATCTCGCCCACACTGTCGGTGCCACTGTCGCCCCCGGCAGGGGCGATGCTGAATGCGAAGAGCATGAACCACAGCCTGCCGTAGCGAATGGGCCGACCGCGACCCCGGCCGAACAGGTCACTGCTAGCGTCGCCGGTCATGGCCACCCGCGATCCGCTGCCGTTCGACCCGATCCTGCGGGCGGCGGAGATATGGGACGAGCGAATCGGGCCCGCCCGCACCATGGCCGCCGTGACCAGTGTGATGCGGGTGCAACAGATCCTGCTCTCCGCAGTGGACGGGGCGCTGCGCCCGCACGGCCTCACCTTCGCCCGGTACGAAGCGCTGGTGCTGCTCACCTTCTCCCGTTCCGGCCGACTGCCGATGCGGGTGATGGGCGAGCGGCTGCAGCTGCACCCCACGAGCGTCACCAACATCGTGGACCGGTTGCAGGCCGACGGGCTGGTGCGCCGCATCCCGCACCCGACGGACCGGCGGGCGACTCTCGTGGAGATCACCCAGGCGGGCCGCACCCTGCAGGAGGATGCGACCAAGTCGGTGACCGAGATCGACTTCGGTCTCGGCGGCCTGAGCGCGGAGCAGGAGTCGCAGCTGACCGAGCTGCTGGCGAAGGTGCGCAGGGCAGCGGGCGACTTCGACTGACGCACCGCTGCCCCCGCGCGTCAGGACGCCACGGCGGCCTCCCGCGGGCGTCGGGTCACCCTCCCGGCCGCCGCCTGTGGCGCCGGCGCGCCCCGGGCCACGAACGCATCGTGCGGCCATGGGTGGACCTGGTGGCCGCCCGGCGGCCAGGGCGGCGGACGCCTCGCCCTCCGGCCGCGTAATAGCCGCTTACCGCTCCACCGGCCGATCCCGCGATCACGCAGACCGAGCACGTGGTGAGATCCATGGCCATCCCCTTCCGACGCTGTTGACGCGGGTTGCGGCAACAGCGTTGACAGTAGGTGGCGACCCCGACAATCTGGACGACGACGGAGAGATCAACGGCGAGGAGCTCACGTGCGAGGTCGCATCCTGCTGGCTGCCAGCGTGCTCGCGGCCATCCTCGTCGCAGCGAGCACCACCGTCGTGTTGCTGCTGGTCGAACCCACCGCGTCCAAAGCCGAGGCGATCAAGACCGGCGGCCTCGCCGGTGGCGCCGTCGTCGCGCTGTACGCGCTGTGGCTCAACGACCGCAGGCGACGCACCGAGGAGGCCCGCCACGAGCTGGAGAGCGACAAGGTGGCCGACGAGCGCTTCGCGCGGTCGGTAGAACTCCTGGGCAACGAGGCCGACCAGGTGCGCGTCGGCGCCCTGCACGCGCTGGCGTGGCTCGCCGACTCCAGCCCCCGCTACAAGCAGACGGTGCTCGACGTGCTGTGCGCGTACCTGCGCAGGCCCTTCTCGCACCCCAGCTACACCCAGCGCGCAGACGATCCCGAGCAGGCGACCCCCGACGAGGCAGCTGACGCCGATCGGGAGCGGCAGGTGCGGCTCACCGCCCAACGGCTGATCACCGACCTGCTCCCGTGGGGCG
>DASYES010000238.1:0-4249 GCA_036498885.1 Pseudonocardia sp. | reverse complement strand
ACGGCGGTCAGCACGGGGGAACTCATGCATCAAGACTAGGCCCAGCGCGCCACTGGGTTCCGCGGGTGCTCAGACCGTGGCAGAACCCTCGGACCAGGAGATCTCCAGCTTCCCGTCGGCGGTTCGCAGCACGATCTCGAGGACCTTGCTCGCGAGCTCACCCGAGGCACCGGTTGCACAGGCACAAGCCGGCCGCCGAGGGCACGGAACAGCTCGACCCGGCGGTCGGGTGGGCGCCCCGGCGAGGCTCGTCGAGCATCGTCTGGGGCGCGTCGAGCATGAGGACCCGTATGCGCACAGGGTAGTGGGCTGTTCGATTACCGTGGAGATCGTGAACGTTGAGGTCACGCCACTGCCCGGCATCGGTGTGCGTAAGGACTTCGCCATCCGGGGCGGCAGACGGATCGGCGTGGTCACGCACAGGGACGGAAGGATCGAGCTGATCATCTCCAAGTCGGACGACCCCGACGCGTGTCTCGCCGAGCTGCCGCTCACCGTCGACGAGGCGAGCGCGCTGGCCAATCTGCTCGGCGCACCCCAGCTCGTCGCGCAGCTCACCGAGGAGCACCGCGACCTGCCCGGCATCCACACCCGACAGATCCCCGTCGGCGCCCCGTTCGACGGACGCACGCTGGGCGACACCGCCCTGCGCACCCGCACCGGCGTCTCCGTCGTCGCCGTGATGCGGGCGGGCCAGGTCCACCCGAGCCCGACGCCGGACTTCACCCTGACCGCCGGGGACCTCATGGTCACCGTCGGCACGTCGGAGGGGCTCGACAACGCTGTCAAGATCCTGAGGCGGGGCTGATCGCGCGTGGACCACACCGCGCTCGAACTGATCGAGCTCGGCGCCGTGTTCTTGAGCCTGGGCCTCCTGGGCAGGCTCGCCGGCCGGATCGGCCTGTCCCCCATCCCGCTCTACCTGCTCGGCGGGTTGTTCTTCGGCACCGGCGGCGTCATCCCGCTGAGCGGCATCGAGGGCTTCACGTCGCTGGCAGGCGAGGTCGGCGTGGTCCTGCTGCTCCTGCTCCTCGGGCTCGAGTACTCGGCGGCGGAGCTCGTCACGGGCCTGCGCCGTTCCTGGATGGGCGGCATCCTCGACATCGTCCTCAACGCCGCGCCGGGCGCGGCTGTCGCGCTCGCGCTGGGCTGGGGTCCTGTCGGGGCGCTCGTGATGGGCGGCGTCACCTACATCTCCTCGTCGGGGATCATCGCGAAGGTCCTCTCCGACCTCGGCCGCCTCGGTAACCGCGAGACGCCCGTCGTGCTGTCGATCCTCGTGTTCGAAGACCTCGTGATGGCGCTCTACCTGCCGATCCTCACCGCGGTGCTGATCGGCGTGAGCCTCGTAGGCGGTCTCACGGCCGTCGGGATCTCGGTGGCGGTGCTCGCCATCGTGCTCGTGGTGGCGCTGCGCTACGGCCGGTTCGTGTCCGCACTCGTCGACTCCCCCGACCGCGAGGTCTTCCTGCTCAAGGTGCTCGGGGCAGCGCTACTCGTGGCCGGGTTCGCCTCGGCGATGCAGGTCTCGGCAGCCGTCGGCGCGTTCCTGCTGGGCATCGCGATCTCGGGTTCCACCGCGGAGAACGCCACCAAGTTGCTGGAGCCGCTGCGCGACCTGTTCGCCGCGGTGTTCTTCGTGGTGTTCGGACTCAACACCGACCCCGCGTCGATCCCCCCGGTGCTCGGCTGGGCGATCGTCCTCGCCGTAGCCACCACGCTCACGAAGCTCGCCACCGGCTGGTGGGCCGCGAGCCGCCTGAAGATCGGCGCGCTCGGTCGGGCGCGCGCGGGCGCCGCGCTGGTGGCACGCGGCGAGTTCTCGATCGTCATCGCGGGGCTGGCCGTCGGCTACGCGGCGGTGGACGGACGGCTCGCCGCCCTCGCCACCACGTACGTGCTGCTCATGGCCGTGATCGGCCCGGTAGCCGCGCGGGTGGTCGAGCCCGTCGGCCGCTGGGCACGCGCCAGGCGCCCGTCCACCGCACCCGCCCCGTCCGCCGGCAACTGACCCTCCGCCAGGCGACATGGTCACCTGTCGTGCATCCGCCAACGGGCGGAACAGCGACACGTGACCATGTCGCGGCGGGGTCAGGCACGGGCGGCGAGCGCGGCAGCGTAGAGCTCGCGCTTCGACACTCCGGCCGCCTGCGCCACCACCGCCACCGCGTCCTTGAGACGTTCGCCGTCGGCCACCCGCTCCTCGACGGCACCCACCAGCGACTCGACGCTCGGTGCCGCCGCGGGGGCGGCGCCTGCCAGCACGACCGTGATCTCCCCACGCACGGGGCCCTCGGCGGCCCACTCGGCGAGCTCCGAGAGCGGGCCGCGGAGCACTTCCTCGTGTGTCTTGGTCAGCTCGCGGCAGACGGCGGCAGCCCGCTCGGGTCCGAGGACGCCGACCGCGTCGGCGAGCGTCTCCGCCAAGCGGTGCGGAGATTCGAAGAACACCGTCGCCCGCGGCTCCGCCACGAGCGTCGCGAGCCACCGGCGGCGCTCACCTGCCCGGCGGGGCGCGAACCCCTCGAAGCAGAACCGCTCGCACGGCAGTCCGGAGAGCACCAGCGCCGTCGTCACCGCGGACGGCCCCGGTAGGCACGTGACCGGCAGATCCTCGGCGGCTGCGGCCGCGACCAGCCGGTAGCCGGGATCGGACACAGCGGGCATCCCCGCGTCCGTCACGACCAGCACGGTCCGCCCGGCGCGGACGTCGTCGAGCAGGCCGGGCAGGCGACTGGCCTCGACCGCGTCGTAGTGGCTGACGACGCGGCCGGTCACGGTCACCCCGAGTGCGGCGGCGAGTGAACGCAGCCGTCGCGTGTCCTCGGCGGCCACCACATCGGCCGTGCCGATCGCAGCGCGCAGACGCGCCGAGGCGTCACCAGCATCACCCAACGGGGTTGCCGCCAGCACCAGACGGCCGGACACCGGCTCAGCAGACATGGATCGCAGCCTACGATCGCCACCGTGGCCACTCGCAGCGTCGACCGCACGCGAGGTGCCGGAGCCACCCGGGCCGCGGGCAGCGACGCCCCCATCGGCAACCGCCCCGTCGGGGACGCCCCGGCACCTGGGCTCCATCCCGCCGACCCCACAGTCCGGCTCGGCGCGCCGCCACCGTCCGACCGGCTGCGCGGCTGGGCCGTCGCGATCACCCTGACGCTCGTCGCGGGAGCGGTGCGGTTCGCGGGCCTGGGCCGACCGACCGACGGCGGCACGCCCGTCTTCGACGAGAAACACTATGTGCCCCAGGCGTGGCAGATGCTGCGCAACGGAGGCGTCGAGGACAACCCCGGTTACGAGCTCGTGGTGCACCCACCGCTGGGCAAGCAGCTCATCGCGATCGGCGAATGGGCGTTCGGCTACGACGGGTTCGGATGGCGGGTCTCGGCCGCGCTGGCCGGCACCGTGATGGTGTTGCTGATCGTGCGCGCCGGGCGCAGGCTCACCCGCTCCACGCTGCTCGGCGGGATCGCGGGCGTGCTGTTGATCTGCGACGGGATGTCCCACGTGCAGTCGCGCATGGGGATGCTCGACGTGTTCTCGGCCCTGTTCGTGCTCGCCGCGTTCGCCACGCTGCTGTGCGACCGCGACGACGTGCGCGCGCGGATGGCGATCGTGATCGCCGAGGGCCGGGTGCACGACTCCCCGTACGGTCCGCGGCTGGGCGTGCGCTGGTGGCGCTTCGCCACCGGCGTGCTTCTCGGGCTGGGGTGCGCGGTCAAATGGTCGGGCGTGTACTGGCTCGCTGCGTTCGCGGTGCTCGCTCTCATCTGGGACGTCACGGCCCGCCGCGCCGCAGGCGTCGAGCGTCCATGGGTCGGCACTCTGCGACGTGACCTCGCGCCGGCCCTGTGGGCGCTCGCGCTGGTGCCCGTGCTCGCCTACTTCTCGGCCTGGTGGGCCTGGTTCGCAAGCGAGACCTCCGTCGACCGTTACGCCGTCGGCCAGAAGATCGGCCTCGGCGGCCCGTGGTCGTTCATCCCCGCCCCGTTGCGCGGGCTCTGGTACTACAGCAGCAAGGTGCTCGAGTTCCACGTCGGACTCACCACCCAGGCCAGCGGGGTGCACCCGTGGGAGTCCAAGCCCTGGACCTGGCCGATGGGTCTGCGACCGATGCTCTACTACTTCAGCTCGGGTAGCCAGATCACCGGATGCGGCGCTCCGTCGTGCATCAGCGCGGTGATGCTGATCGGCACGCCCGCCTTGTGGTGGCCCGCGCTCGGCGTGCTCGCGTTCGCGCTGTGGC
>DASYES010000237.1:0-4462 GCA_036498885.1 Pseudonocardia sp. | reverse complement strand
AGCCGAGCAGGCCGAACTCGTCGAGATGTACCAGGAGATGGGGCTCAGCCAGAAGACGGCCGAGGCGATGGCGCGCGAGGTGCACGCCGACCCCGAGCTCGCGGTCAAGGTTCACGTCGCGCAGGAGCTCGGCGTCGACGTCGACGAGCAGCCGTCCCCGTGGACAGCGGCGATCTCGTCGTTCCTCTGCTTCGCCGTGGGCGGCGTCATCCCGTTGCTCCCGTTCCTGCTCGGCTCCTCCTCGCTGGGCATCGGGCTGCTCGTCGGGGCGGTCGGGCTGTTCGTCGTCGGGGCGCTGACGTCCCGGTTCACCACTCGCGGCTGGTTGTTCAGCGGGCTGCGGCAGCTGGCCTTCGGGGTCATCGCAGCGGGCGCCACGTATCTCGTGGGCATGGCAATCGGGGTGAGCGCGACCGGGTAGCGGCTCGGCCCCAGCGCTCGGAACAGGTCAGCCGGAACGTCGGGGCACGGATCGCACTCGGTGACGCGCTCGCCGACGTGATGCTGCTCCTCTTCCGGCTGACCCCGTGACGGTGCGTGAGGCAGGGTGAGGAGGTGGAGATGCCAACCTTGCCCGGCACCCGTGAGCCCACCCTCGACGGGGCGCCCGCATGACGGATCAGCAGGTCGCGCTCGACCGGCCGGAGGTCATCGAGGTCTGTGGCGTTCGACCGGAGGCTTCGCGACACCCGTGTGCCGGCCGTGGACGACCCGGCGGCGGTGGTCACCACGCTGATCGGCTACCCCGACCGCGCGATCGAGGGCCGGCAGAGCCAGACGTGGGTGGGCTTCCCCGAGGGATGGCGCGTAGTCGAGGCACACGTCTCCGAGCTGCCGCTGAACGCGCCCGGATCGCCGTGACACCGGTGTTTCCGTCACGCGGGCGGCCCACCGGAACTCCGGATCATGCCTCGTGGCGGCGTCCTGCAGGGGGTGGGCGGCGGCCCGCCGGGGTACGTCCTCGTCATGGCTGAGTTCGAAGCAGAGCGCGCGATGCCCGCCGACGCGCAGACGGTGTTCGGGGTGGTGTCCGACCTGAACCGGCTACCCGAGTGGTTGCCGGCACCCGTCGACGTCCGGTCCACAGGTGAGGGTGAGGTCCGCGCGGACGTGCCCCCGCGGGAGGTCCACGAGCAGGGTCTCGTCGACGTGAGTCCCGACCAGCTGCGTGTGGAGTGGGGCCACGCGCCCGAGTACGCGGGTTGGCTCCAGGTGGAGCACGCCAACCCCGGTCACTCGTCAGTGGTGATCCACCTGTCGTTCCTCGGCCACCAGCCCGAGACGCACAAGGGCAAGGCGGCGGCCGAGGTACGCCAATGGCTCGACGACGCCTTGGAGCGGCTGGAGCGCCTGGTCGTCGCACGCTGAGACGCGCCGCCGACACGACAGAGCCCCGCCGGCCGGATGGCCGACGGGGCTCTGTCAGGGGTGGAGGTGCCGGGAATCGAACCCGGGTCCTCCGTCGCTTCACAAGGGCTTCTCCGTGTGCAGTCCGCGTTGCCTCTACTCGGATCCACCGGTCATGCGGACCAGCCGGTGTGACGATCCCAGTCGCTGTTTGGTGTCCCCGCCCGCCCCGCGACCGGGCGGACAGGTGAGTCCCCTAGCTGATGCCGGGGTCCGGGTCGGGGAACGCACCCGGTCCGACAGACTCACACTCGCTCAGGCGGCGAGGGCGAAGTCGCGCTGATTGGAATCGGCGCTTATAAGGTTGCGACACGTGGTTAACGAGATCATTGTCGCCTTTCTCGACACGCTTCCCCTTGATCGACGTCCGAAGTCGAAACCGTTCACCCCCTTCGACGCCCACACTCGGGCGCCCGTACAGAGTAACGCCTGACGCGTCCGGCTTCATCCCGGTTCCGCGCCTCGACACGCCCGTCAGCGGCCCCGGCCGAGGAGGCGGTCCGCAATCGCTCGCACCGGGCCTCGATCGGTGTCCCTGGCCTGGTCGTGCGCCGGGTCGGGCTGGCCCGGCGAAGGCGGGACCGTGCACTGCCCGCCGGGGTCGAGATCCGACTGCGACCAACCGTGGTCTCCGCTGCGCCGGCTGGGGAGTGACGTGCCTGTCCGCGGCTCCGCTTCGCCTACGCGCCGGCTGGGCTCGCCAGTCGACCGATCGGTCGCCGGAGCGCCGGCAGCGGGATCCGCACGACCGGGCTCGGTGCCGCCGACGACGCTGCGACCCACGCTCGGAGTAGCAGGCCCCGACGCCTCGCGGCCGGTTCCCTCTTGCGCAACGCCGGAGACCGCGGCCTGCTCCTCGCGAGCGGTGCCGGTGGTCGACGCCGGACCGTGCTCCCCTCGCCCGGCGACGTTCATGCGGTCCGTGCGGGAAGCCGGGTCGGCGAGCTGCGGCGAGCGCTCGTCGAGGTTGATGCGGTCGGTCCGGGCGGCGGGATCGTGCGCGGCATGGACACCGCGGCCGTTGCCGGGATTCACACGGTCGGCACGGACGGCGGGGTCCCCGGCCCGCGGGGAATCCGCCTCGTCCCGACCACGGTTGTCGGCACGGCCGCGCGACGCCATGTCGGGGTCGATCCGATCGGCCGCGCTCCGCCGTTCATCGGCCACCTCCCGGTCCTGCTGGGCGCGAGCGGCCTGCTCACGGGCCTGCGCCTCCTCGTGCCGGGCCCGCGCCGCACGTTCGGCGGCCTCGGCCTCGCGCCGCTCCGCGCTCGCGCTGCGGATCTCCGCTTCGTGGCGGTGTTCGGCGGCCTCCAGGCGCTTCTCCTCTTCCTTGTGCTTGCGCACCTGCGCCGCGGCGAAGCCGCCGAGGGCCAGCACGGCGAAGATCACCACAATGACGACGACTGCCACCCCGATTGCCATGCCGCCTGTTACCCCGTGACGATGAACAACAATCGGGCAATCGTCAGAGGGCGAGCAGCCGCCCCGGGGTGTCGTGCAGTACCGATCGCAGGAAGGCGGGCCCGAGCCGATCGTCCGCTGCGGCCCAGCCCGCGACGGCCTGCACCTGCTCCGCGTACGCATACGGAATGTTGGGGAAGTCGGAGCCGAAGACGACCCGGTCAGTGACCTCCGAGAGACGCGCGGGCCAGTCGGACGGGAGCGGTGCCGTCCGCAGGCTGAACGCCGTGCCGACCATCGTGGTGTCGATATGCACCCGTTCGTAGCGGTGCACCAGGTTCAGCGCGTCGCCGAAATCGGGCATACCGGCATGAGCCAGCACCACCGGGAGCCGCGGGTGCTCGGCCAGCACCTCGCCGAACACATCCAGACCGGTGTGCGCGCCGGGGCGCGGACCATTCCCGCAGTGGACGACGGCGGGCACGCCCGCTTCGGCGAGCAGCCCCCATGCCGGACGCAGCAGGGGGTCGCGCGGGTCGAACGCACCCACCTGGACGTGCACCTTCACCGCCCGCGCACCGGCCGCGACAGCCGCACCCAGGTAGTCGGCCACGTCCGGTTCCGGGTAGAGCGTGGCGGTGGGCACGGCGTCCGGGGTGGCGGCGGCGAACTCCGTGACCCACTCGGTGAGCCAGCGGGCCATACCCGGCTTGTGCGGGTACACCAGCGGCGCGAACGCCCGTACGCCGAGCTTCTGCAACGTGGCCACGCGCTCCGCCTCGGGCGTGCGGTAGTGGATCGGCCACTCCATCCCGTAGTGGACCTTCGCCTGGTCGAAGTAGGCCCAGACCTTGCGGAGCACCGACTCGGGAAGGAAGTGGACGTGCACGTCGACGATCCCCGGCACGCCGAGGTCGGCGAGGAACCGCGGAATGTCGTCGTCGGACACGGGCGGAGCCGGAACAACATCGCAGGCGGGCACCGCCTCTGTCACCGCAGCTCCCGCGCCCGTCCCTTGGCCGCGCGGCCGTAGGCCCGCTGGATCTCACGGTCGGCGTCGCGCTTGGCGAGGTCGGTGCGCTTGTCGTAGGCCTTCTTACCGCGGGCGAGCGCGATCTCGCACTTCACCTTGCCGTCCTTGAAGTACAGCGACAGCGGCACCAGCGTGAGACCGCCCTCGCGGATCTTGCCGATCAACCGTTCGATCTCGCCGCGGTGCAGCAGCAGCTTGCGGGTGCGGCGCGGCTCGTGGTTGGTCCAGCTGCCCTGGGAGTACTCGGGGATGTGCAACCCGCGCAGCCACACCTCGCCGTCATCGACGGTGGCGAATGCGTCGACCAGCGACGCGCGACCGAGGCGCAGGCTCTTCACCTCGGTGCCGAGGAGCGCGACGCCGGCCTCGTACGTGTCGATGACCGCGTAGTCGTGCCGTGCCTTCCGGTTCTGCGCGATCATCGAGCGGCCTTTCTCCTTCACCTGTCCAGAGTACGCGGACGGGCCACCCGGTTGCCGAATGCCGAGGGTGGCGCGCTACAGCCGCACGTACAGGCGCAGCGTGACGTAGCCGGTGACCGCGGCGATTCCGGCGCCGATCATCACGAGGATCGGCGAGACCCAGATGATGTCGCCGACCTCGATCGGCGGCACGACA
>DASYES010000236.1:0-4520 GCA_036498885.1 Pseudonocardia sp. | reverse complement strand
CCAGATTCGGTCTCCCGGTGCGTCGGGCGATCTTGAACGCCGCCTCGACCGCCTCGGTACCGGAGTTGCAGAAGAGCACCCGCGCGTCCGGCTGATCGAGGAGCTCCTTGAGCCTCTCCGCGAGCTCCAGGCCGGGCTCCGTGATGTACAGGTTGGAGGTGTGGCCCAGCGTGGACAGCTGCCGGGTGACGGCCTCGACCACGGCCGGATGCGCGTGCCCGAGCGAGTTGACCGCGATGCCGGCCACCAGGTCGAGGTAGCGGCGACCGTCGGCGTCCCAGACCTCGGCGCCCGCACCGCGCACGAGCGCGACCGGCGGCACCCCGTAGTTGTTCATCAACGACGCCTGCCAGCGGCCGGCGAAGTCGGTGCCGTTCTTCGTCACATCGCCGTCGTTCACGGGATCACCATCGTTCCGACTCCCTCACTGGTGAACACCTCGAGCAGCACCGAATGCGGCACCCGCCCGTCGATCACGTGCGCTCGCCCGACCCCGCCGCGCACGGCACGCAGGCAAGCCTCCATCTTCGGTGCCATCCCACTCTCGAGCTCCGGGAGCATCGGCTCCAGCTCATCGGCCGTGAGCGCGCTGATCACGGACTCCGGGTCCGGGTAGTTCGCATACAGGCCCTCGACGTCGGTGAGCACCACGAGCTTCGCTGCACCGAGAGCGGACGCGAGCGCCGCGGCCGCGCTGTCGGCGTTGATGTTGTACACGGTGCCGTTCTCGTCGGGTGCGACACCCGCCACCACCGGGATCCGGCCCGCCTCGACGATGTCGAGCACCGCGTCGGGGTTGACCTCCACGACGTCGCCGACGAGGCCGATGTCGACCGGCTCGCCGCCGACGAGCGCGGTGCGCCGCTCCGCCCGGAAGAGTCCGGCGTCCTCCCCCGACAGGCCCACGGCGTAAGGACCGTGCTGGTTGATCAGCCCGACGAGCTCCCGGCCGACCTGCCCGACCAGTACCATCCGGACGACGTCGATCGTCTCCGGAGTGGTGACGCGCAGGCCGCCGCGGAACTCGGCCTGCAGGCCCAGGCGATTGAGCATCGCGGTGATCTGTGGCCCGCCGCCGTGCACCACGACCGGATGGATGCCGGCGAGCCGCAGGAACATCATGTCCTGCGCGAACGCCTGCTTGAGATCCTCGTCGATCATGGCGTTGCCGCCGTACTTCACCACGACGATCTGGTCGTGGAAACGCTGCAGCCACGGCAGTGCCTCGGCCAGCACGCCTGCCTTCTCGGTCGCCCGCTTCAGACGCATGACCGTGGACCCCTCGTCGTCCGCGGCATCGGCGGCCGGGGAGGAGCCGTCAGGTGGGGTAGGCACTGTTCTCCTCCACGTAGCCGTGCGACAGGTCCGTGGTGAGGATCTCCGCAGTGCCCGTCCCGATTCCCAGCTCGATCTCGACGAGCACGTCCTGGCCGGACAGATCGGCGTCCGTGCGGCCCCCCGCCGCGACACCGCCCTTGCACAGCAGCGCATCGTTGATCGTGACGTCCAGCCGGTCCGGGTCGACGTCCGCGTCCGAGTAGCCGACCGCAGCCGCGATCCGGCCCCAGTTGGCGTCGGAACCGAAGATCGCTGTCTTGACGAGGCTGTCGCGGGCCACCGTCCGCGCGATCGTGACGGCGTCGTCCTCGTCGGCCGCGCCCGTGACCCGCACCGTGATCCGCTTGGTGACGCCCTCCGCGTCGGCCTGCATCTGGCGCGCGAGGTCCTGGCAGACCGCCGTCAGCGCGGCGGTGAACTCGTCGACCGCAGGGGTGACGCCAGAGGCGCCGGAGGCGAGCAGCAGCACCGTGTCGTTGGTGGACATCGAGCCGTCGACGTCCAGCCGGTCGAAGCTGACGCGCACGGCGGCGCGCAGGGCGGAGTCGAGCACAGCGGGCTCGAGTACCGCGTCGGTGGTCAGGACGCTCAGCATCGTGGCCATCGACGGCGCGATCATCCCCGCGCCCTTGGTGGTGCCGCCGATGCTCCAGCCGGCCGGTTCGCTGTGCACCGCCTGCTTCGCGACGGTGTCGGTCGTCATGATCGCGGTGGCCGCGGCCAGCCCGGCCGCGGCGCTGTCGGCCAGCCCCGCGGCGGCCTTCTCCACCCCGGCCAGCACGAGGTCGCGTGGCAACTGCCGGCCGATCAGGCCCGTGGAACACACCGCGACCTCGACGGCGCCGCAGCCGAGCAGCTCAGCAGCCTTCTCCGCGGTGGCGTGCGCGGTCTGGAAACCTTCCGGGCCGGTGCACGCGTTGGCGCCACCGGAGTTGAGCACCACCGCGCGCAGCGCTCCGGTGGTGAGCACCTGCTGCGACCACAGCACCGGCGCGGCCTTGACCTTGTTGCGCGTGAACACCCCGGCCGCGTCGAACCGCGGCCCGTCGTTGACCACGAGCGCAAGGTCGGAGGCCCCGCCGGACTTGAGGCCGGCGGTCACGCCCGCCGCCCGGAATCCCTTCGGAGCGACCACACCCTGGCTCACGGAGCCACCCCCGTGAGCGGCAGTCCCATGGTCTCGGGCAGCCCCAGGGCAAGGTTCATGCACTGCACGGCACCGCCGGCCGTGCCCTTCGTGAGGTTGTCGATCGCCGCGACGGCGACGAGCCGCTGCGCGTCGGGATCCACGGTGACCTGCACTTGCGCGGTGTTCGCACCCAGCGTGGCCGACGTGGTGGGCCAGCTGCCCTCGGGGAGCAGCGCGATGAACGGCTCGTCGGCGTAGGCCTTCTCGTACGCCTCCCGGATGCCGGCTCCGTCACCGGTCAGCGCGGCGGTGCAGGTGGCCAGGATGCCGCGCGGCAGCGGGGCGAGCACCGGCGTGAAGCTCACCGTGACAGGGACGCCCGCCGCACCGGACAGGTTCTGCACCATCTCCGGTGTGTGCCGGTGCGCGCCGCCCACCCCGTACGCCGAGAGGGAGCCCATCACCTCGGCACCGAGTAGATGCGGCTTCGGCGCCCTCCCGGCGCCGGACGTGCCGGAAACGGCGGTGACCACCACGTCGGGCGCGACGAGGCCGGCGGCCAGCGCCGGGAAGAGGGCGAGGGTGGTCACCGTGGGGTAGCAACCCGGCACGGCCACGCGGCGGCTGCCACGAAGCGCGTCGCGGGCGCCGGGAAGCTCGGGCAGCCCGTAGGGCCAGCTCCCGGCGTGCTCACCGCCGTACCAGCGGCCCCAGGCCGCCGGGTCGGCGAGCCGGTGGTCGGCACCGCAGTCGACGACGAGCGTGTCGTCGCCGAGCTGCGCGGCCAACTCGGCCGAGCGGCCGTGCGGAAGGGCGAGGAACACCACGTCGTGGCCCGCGAGGGTCTCCGGCGAGGTCTCCTCCAGGACTCGGTCTGCCAGTGGCAGCAGGTGCGGCTGGTGTGCGCCCAGTGGCGTGCCCGCGCTGTCACCCGCCGTCAACGTGCCGATCTCGACCTCCGGGTGCGCGAGGAGGAGCCGCAGCAGCTCCCCTCCCGCGTACCCGCTCGCACCTGCCACCGCGATCCGCTTCACGTGAATGACTATGCACGAGAGCGCAATTCAATGCAATCGGGTTGGGATCACAGCGCGACCAACCGCGACGGGCGATCACCCCATCGTCTTCTGCCCGTCCAGCGACTCCCTGATGATGTCGGCGTGCCCGGCGTGCTGGGCGGTCTCCCCGATGATGTGCAGGAACACCTGGCGGAACGACCAGCGCTTGCCCTTCTCGAACCACGGAGCCTCGGGCAGCGGGTGGGAGACGCCGAGGTCCGGGAGGGTGCGCACCAGATCATCGGTGCGGCGCGCGACCTCCTCGTACTCGGCGAGCACGCCGGCGAGGGTCTCGTCGGGGAGCAGCTGGAACTTCGCCGTCCACGTGTCGACCACTTCCTGCGACGGCTCGTCGCCGTCCTCCCAGCCACCGGCCACGGCAGACGGGCCTTCGATGATGAAGTCCGCCCACCCGCGCTCGACCTCGGCGACGTGCTTCACCAAGCCACCGAGGCACAGTGCGCTGGCCGTGGTGCGCTGCCGCGCCTGCTCGTCCGTGAGTCCCTGCACCGTGTAGCGGAGGAACTGGCGACGCGTCGCAAGGGCCTCCAGCAGGTCGGTGCGCTCGTCGATGGTGATCGTTTCCGTGCTGGTCATCGGTGTCGTCCTTCGGTCTCGGGGGTCCGTCGAGGAGTACGTTACGGAGCCTTCGTGCCACTTTCTGACCTCAATTGACCGAGAATCTCCACCATGGCCAACACGAGCTCGCGGACCCTGCGGCTGCTCTCGCTCCTGCAGACACACCGATACTGGCCGGGCACGGAGCTGGCGCAGCGGCTCGAGGTCTCCGTGCGGACGCTGCGCCGTGACATCGACCGCCTGCGGGAGCTGGGCTACCCCGTCGAGGCGAACCGCGGCGTCGACGGTGGATACCAGCTGGCTGCGGGCGCCGCGCTGCCCCCGCTGGTGCTCGACGACGAAGAGGCCGTCGCCCTCGCCGTCGGCCTGCAGGCCGCCGCGCAGGGCGGCGTCGCGGGCATCGCCGAGTCATCCGTGCG